>DATMOZ010000121.1:0-7070 GCA_035567995.1 Acidobacteriaceae bacterium | reverse complement strand
ATCCTGACTACCTGATAGCCCGCGCCCGGACTCTGTTCCCGGCCCGCAATGCTGAGGCGAAGGTGAAAGCGATCAACTACCTGCTGCCGCATATCCGTCGCATGCCGAACCGCATCTCCCGCGATGAGTTCGCCGCAGATGCCGCGCAGAAACTCGGCATTGATTCCGCACTGATGCGGCAGGAGCTGAAGCAGGCCGCGGCAACGCGGCGTGACTCGGTCGCGCAGGCGGCGCGTACGCCCGCCAACAACGCGCTCTCTGGAGCGGAGCAGATGCTGATACGCGCTCTCGCTGCGAAGCCGGACGATGCCGCGCGGTTATTTGTCGAGGAACGCCTGCACCGCGAGCCTGAGTTATACGAATCGCTGCCGGCGCAGGCAGCAATCTCCGCTCTGCTCGGCGCGGCCGACCCGAGCCGGCTGCTCGCAGATTCGCAGGACGCCGCAGTGCGCTCGATGCTGGCTCAGGCATTGCTCGGCAGCGCGGAGCCGGTCAGCGAACATCTTGCAAAAGAGACGATCGCGACGCTGGAGCGCGGCCGCATGGAACATCGCCAGCGTGAGCTGAGGGCACTGCTCGCGGCGGCTTCGCGCGAAGGCCGCCAGGAAGACGTTCAGCGGTTGTCCGACGAAAAGCTCGCTCTCGATCGCGCTCTTCGTCAGTTCTAACGGAGGTACTTGATGCGCAAGTGGTTCATTTCCTCTCTTTGCGTTGCGGGCGCCTTCGTCGGCACCGCGCTCCACGCTCAGGTTGCAGCCGACTGGCGCGAGCTCAACACCACCGCGCGCGCCGCGGTCGAAAAGAACGACAATGCAGCCGCATGGAGAGCGCTCGACAAATTGGTTCCGGCGATGAACGGATATTCGCGGCTGCTGCCGCGACTCGCAATGACGGCCGCGCTCGATGGCCAGCCCGCCGCATGTCTGCGGACGCTCGACCGTTATTCGCGCATGGGACTGTACACGCCAGACGTGCCGGAACAAAAAGGCTGGAGCCCCGAAGAGCGAGCTGAGTATTCGCGCATTCGCGCGCGCCTCAACCAGAACGCGCAGCCCGTCGGCGCAGCTACCGTGGCCTTCACGCTGGCCGACAGAGAACTGGTGCCTGAAGACATTGCGTACGACTCCAAAACGAAAACATTTCTCATCAGCAGCACGCGCGAGCGCAAAGTGGTCGCAGTGCACCCTGATGGTTCGGTAACGGACTTCATCAAGACCGGGCAGGACGGCCTGTGGGCGGCGATGGGACTCGCCGTCGATGAAAAGCGGCGCGCATTGTGGGTTTCCAGTGGCGCGACGCCCGAAACAACCGGGTACCCATTGGCCGATGCTGGCCACACCGCGGTCTTCGAGTACGACCTGGACACCCACGCTCTGCGCCGCCGTTACGATCTGCCCGTCTTGAAAACTCCGCAACTGCTGGGAGACATCGGCGTGATGCCCAGTGGAGACGTCCTTGCGGGAGACGCATTCGGCATGCTGTATCGCGTTCGCCCCGGCGCTCCCACGCCGGAGCCGATGGCCGACAGGCGAAGTTTCGTTTCAGCGCAGGAACCCGCAGCGTTGCCCGACGGAGACCACGCGCTCGTCATCGACTACGTGCTCGGCATCGCGAAGATCGACCTCAAGACCAAGGCGCTGACATGGCTCCGGCACCCTGATGATGTCGCGCTGAACGGAATCGACGGCATCGTCGTGCGAGGCACGCGCGCCATCGCGGTGCAGAACGGCACGAATCCGAATCGCATCATCGCGATTGATTTCGACGACGGCTTCAACAACATCAAGGCCGTCACAGTGCTGGAGCAGAAAACTCCGCACCTGACCGAACCGACGCACGGAGTCATCGTGGGCGATGCCTACTACTTCATTGCCAACAGCGAGAGCGACAAGTTAGAAGCGGGCGGCGCCGTGAAGAAGACTGAAGTGCTGCTCTCGCCTGTCATTCAGAAGCTGCCGCTTACAGTCGCCAAATAACGCCGCCCCCGCAGCGCGAGGCCAGCCCGCGATGGCTTCACGCGCCATCCGACAACGGCTTGCCGATTTCCCAGTGGTGTCCGAACGGATCGACAACTCGTCCCACACGCCAGCCATATGGTTGGTCGGTCATGGGCTGGACAACGGTGGCTCCCGCGGCGACAGCGCGTCCAAAAACGGCGTCCGGATCTCCCACGACCATCACCATCCGCACTGAACCACCGCCCAGAGACTCTGGGCTGAAGTTGAGATGTTCCGGAGACTCGTCGGCGACCCAAAATTCGGCTCCACCAACGGACAGCTGCGCGACCACCGATCCACCTTCGCCGTCGAGCCGAAACAACTCAACCGCTCCGAACGCCGCTTTGTAGAATTCGGTCGCCCTCGCTCCGTTTCGAACCGAGAGCATTGGGGCTATAGTCGTCCCCGCATGGCTCATAGGAAATCTCCTCTCGCGATGCTTTAATGCTGCGGGACATTATGGACTCGCTCGCGATGTTTTGAACGCCTCGATGCATCTCTCATCGAACTAAAAAAGAAGAAGGAGAAAAAACATGGCCGTCATGAACGAAGCGCATCGTCCGCGACGCATAGGTCGCAGCATTGGCGCTGTGCTCGCGGGCTTGCTCGCGATCATCGTTCTCTCCATCGGCACCGACCTGGTGCTGGAAGCAATCGGCGTCCTCCCGCGGTTCGGCCAGCCGGTGGCCAGCAGGCTCCTGCTGCTTGCGACCGCCTACCGCGCCGTCTACGGCGTCGCGGGCAGTTACATCGCGGCACGACTCGCGCCCAATCGGCCCATGCTGAACGCACTGGCGCTCGGAGTGGTGGGCGTTGCTTTGAGCACTGCGGGCGCCTTAGCGACGTGGAACAAGGGGCCGGCATTCGGTCCCCACTGGTATCCGCTCGCGCTCATCGTGATCGCGATGCCGTGCGCATGGATGGGCGGCATACTCCGCAGCATGCAGCTGCGCGCGCGGCCAACGCTGGCAACGCCCTGAACGTCGGAGTCAAGGCGCGTGTGAACTGAGGTCAGATTATCCAGAGGCGGCAATCGCTATTTTTGCGACGCCGCCCGCTTTACAGAATTTCCCGCGTCGGATGCAGCATCCAGCGGCAGCGTGCGCAAATAACTGATCAGCTGCCAGCGTTGTGCCTCAGGTAGCCGCGACCACGAAGGCATTCCGTTCGCCAGGTCGCCATTTTTCAGCAGCCACGCCAGTTCGCCGTCCGTCGCATCGTGCACGCGTTTCGTGCGCAGGCTCGGGTGATCTCCACGGCCCGTCGCGTCGTCGCCGTGGCATGAGACGCAACTGCGCTTGAAGATCGCGGCGCCCGCAAGCGCGGCGTCCGGATCGGCAGCAAGAGGATTCACCTGTGCTCGATCGCCCTCGGGAACGCGCCGTAACCACGCGCCATCCGCGGCAGCCATCAACAGAGGTGCCACCAATAAAACGGCCAAAAAGGGGAAGTGGCGCATCAATAGCTCCTTTTACGGTTTGTTGGCAGGAACCGCGAGACCTGGCCAATTTCGTAAGCAAGCCCAAAGCGGTAAATGCGCGAAACGCTGTAATCATTTAGACCAAAATTTGGCGAAAAAGATACGGTCATGCCATTGGGCGAAGACCAGTTCACCGTGGGACCGACATAGTGTGAGGTGTCGTGCGTGCCTAACGAATTTGTATCACCCAGGCCGCCGTACATCTCAGCGCCTGCAAAGAAGTGTTCCGGTGCAAACGCACCCGAATGTGCGCCGCCAGCCAGCCGCAGCGGCCTGCTCGCGCCAAGCGTGTAACCAAACTCCCACGGCGCATGCTTCACATTTTTTTCCGCGATGATGTTCTCTGAGAAGTTCCAACCTTTCGCATTGCTTGAAAGAATCAGCTTCATCTCGAGTTCACGCTTGTTCTCTGCGCGGGCCTCGCTGTTGTTGGCCGTCAGGTCCGCCTGGCCGTCGTGGCCGACCACTTCCAGCAGGCTCTTGTTCGCGCCATTGATGTCTTCGTATTCGAAGTACAGGACGGGATTGATCCAATGCTCGCGGAGAAGCGGACGGACGCGGTTCTCGAATCGAAAACCGGTGAATACGGTGCTGTCTTTTGCCGTGACCTGGCCTTCAAGGTAGACCTCCGTCGTCCACCATGCGCGCGTGCCGTATTCCAACTCCAGCGCGGTCCCTAGAAAGCGGTTGCCGCCGTCGGGCTGGCCCGTGGCATTCTTCGTTTCGATCTCGAAAGAGCCGGGTTCTTCCATATGGTGGGAATAGGTGACGAAATACGGAAGCTCCTGCGCGAAAACGGGAGTACTTACAGATAACAAAAGAGTTAAAGCCAGAAAGCAGACTTGCCGCACGACGTAAACCGACCTCGTATTTCATCAAATAAGACCAATTCAGTCCTCAATCTTTGAATCGAGACTAAATCAGTCCTATATCGTCGGCAAGTTCGCACTCAGCGAACGGAACTGAGGGGAAGTTGAATGGGCGTCGCGAGGTTTAAACGGCGTTGGAACAGGCGGATCGAATCCTTCAAGCCCGGCCCCGCGTCTAATAAAGGTCGGAAAAGTCTTCCATTGAATTCGCTTGAGCGCTTTCTGGGAGTAAAGTAAGGACTGCTATTGGCGGCTCGCGTGATATTCTGAGTAGGTTGGTGAACGTGCGTCTTCCCGGGAACCCTATCTCAGGCTCTTGCCTGCAGCCCATCCGCCCGAACAAGAAAACGTCCGATACAAATTTCGTTTGGAGATGAGACTCGTTTGGCTATTGATAAGTACGAGGAAGACATACAGAAACTGATAGATGCCGGTAAAGAGAAGGGCTATCTGACCTATAACGAGGTCAACGACCTTCTACCCGGTGATCTGCACTCGCCCGATGACCTGGACGACCTGATGACCACCATCGGGACGCAGGGCATTGATGTGCTCGAGGGCAATCCGAAGTTCACTCCCGGCGCAGAAAAATTTGCCGGGGAACCCGCCGATGAAGGCGACGAAGACGTCGAGCTCGACCTGACTCCCGGCACTCTGGAAAAAACCAACGACCCGGTTCGCATGTACCTGCGCGAAATGGGCACGGTTCCGCTGCTGACGCGCGAAGGCGAAGTGGAAATTGCCAAGCGGATTGAGCGCGGCCAGATGCGTGTGATGAAGGCGATTTCGCGTTCGCCCATCGTGATTCGCGAAATCATGGGGCTCGGCGAAGACCTGAAGCGCGGCGTACGCAACATCAAGGAAGTCGTCATTTTTGACGAAGAAGAAGTGACCGAAGAAGTCGTGCAGGCGCGCGTGAAAGCGACCGTCGTCCGCATCGATACTCTGGTCAAGCATCAGAAAAAAGTTCAGGCCCTGGCTGAAAAGCTGGAAACGATTCCGAACACCAAGCCAAAGGCGCGCGAGTATCGCAAGACGCTCTGGGGGCTGGGTCGCGAGCGCGTTCTGGTGAATCGTGTCATCCGCGAGCTGCGTTACACCAACGCGGAGCGCAAGCGCCTGCTCGACAAGGTAAACAAGACTGTCGAGACCATGCGCACGCTCGAACGGCAGGTAAAAACGCTCGAGCAGAAATTCGACTCGTCGCGGTCAGAGGAACTCAAGAAGGAATACAAGCGCCAGCAGAAGAACTGCAAGGCCGATCTCGAAAAGCTGGAGCTGGATGCCGGTGTATTGCTCGCCGACATGAAGCGCACGCAGCGCGAGATGGTGCAGGGCGACATGGACGCCGAGCAGGCCAAGCGCGAGCTGATCGAAGCGAACCTTCGCCTCGTCGTTTCCATCGCGAAGAAGTACACCAATCGCGGACTGCAGTTTCTCGATCTGATTCAGGAAGGCAACATCGGCCTGATGAAGGCCGTCGACAAGTTCGAGTACCGTCGCGGATACAAATTCTCGACCTACGCGACATGGTGGATTCGCCAGGCGATCACGCGCGCCATTGCCGACCAGGCCCGCACGATCCGCATTCCGGTGCACATGATCGAAACCATCAACAAGCTCATCCGCACCTCGCGTCAACTGGTGCAGGAGCTTGGCCGCGAACCTACCTCAGAAGAGATCGCGAAGCGCATGGATATTCCCGTCGCGAAAGTTCGCAAGGTGCTGAAGATCGCGCAGGAACCCATTTCGCTCGAGACTCCGATCGGCGAAGAAGAAGATTCCCACCTCGGCGACTTCATTGAAGACCGCCAGGCGGTATCGCCGTCAGAGGCCGTCATCAGCGTGAACCTGAAGGACTACACCTCGCAGGTTCTGCGCACGCTCACCCCGCGTGAAGAGCGCGTGATCAAAATGCGTTTCGGTCTTGAAGATGGTTCTGAGCACACGCTGGAAGAGGTAGGCCAGAGCTTCCAGGTAACGCGCGAGCGCATCCGCCAGATCGAAGCGAAGGCGCTGCGCAAGCTGCGGCACCCCTCGCGCAGCCGCAAGCTCAAGGCATTCACCGATGGATTGCGCGATTAAGTAACAGGTTGTGAAGCAAAGGCCGCGAGTAATCGCGGCCTTTTGCTTTGTAGTTATCGCGATTTTCCGAATAAATGTGCGCCAAATGCTAAGGTAGCCTCGATGCCGACCGACAACCCACAATTTGCAATTCTCCCGGACCCCGATGCGGACGCGCCTCCGCATCCGCCTGCGGTCCTCATCTTCGACGACTGGTATCCCGCCTTACGAGGCTCAGAACTGCATCGCGGCAAGATGCAAACGGTGATGTTGCTTGGCATCCCGCTGGTGCTCGGACGCAAGAGCGATGGATCAGTCTTTGCCATGCGCGACAACTGCCCGCATCGCGGCATTCCGCTCTCGTGCGGATGGTTTGAAAAAGACACCGTCGTCTGCAAATATCACGGCTGGCGCTTCGAGCCCGGCAGCGGTCAATGCAAAGAAATTCCTTCGCTCAGCAGCCACGACACGCTCGACGCGACGAAGATTTTCGCGACCGCATATCCCGCAATCGAGCGTGACGGCCACATCTGGGTCTACATCCCCGCCGCAGGAGCAGGCCGCGTCCGCGCCGGCGATCCCTCGCTTCCGCCCATCCCCGAAGTGCCAAAGTTCTCCACGCGATTCCGCAGCGCGCATCTCTCCGCCGACCTGCCCTGC
>DATMOZ010000120.1:0-15359 GCA_035567995.1 Acidobacteriaceae bacterium | reverse complement strand
GCCTGCTGCATCACCTGTGCCTCGGCGTTGCGGTACAAAAAACCATGCCACCAATAGCCCGCAATCAACATTCCCAAGGCAAAGACTACTGAGAAGATGACGCTGAACTTCAACTGAAGTTTCATGTACTCCCGTTCCCCCTCCCTCAACCCGGATTGCACACGACTCCTCATCACCGAGTCGTGGTGATTGTAACCGCAGTCATCAGACTGCTTGCCTCATTTCCTAACGTGCGCAGAACGGAGCAAATCCGCGCTCGTTTCGGATAAACAAACTTCTGCAACTGCCTGAATCGGAATAGCTTATCCACTATCCCAAAACTGGGGTAAAACTCCACGAACTTGATATACTGGAGGAGTAGGAATAAAGCTCGGCATCCGCCGGGCTTTTCTATTTGCGCCAGGAAACTACCTCTAGACGGTATCCGTACCGAAAAGGATGGAACGGCAGGTCCGGGTTTAGCCCGCACATTAAATACTGGCGCGAAGCGCCTTCCGCGCTGCTGCTACGTCTTGACCGCATCTGTCGCGAGCAAGGATGGGACGGTTCTGAGGCAGGTGCGGGCTTCGGCCCGCACTTTAAACACCGGCGCGGAGCGCTGCTCTTCGGCTTTAACGGAATCGATCGCGAAAGGATGGAGTTGTTCTGAGGCAGGTGCGGGCTTTAGCCCGCACATTAAACACCGGCGCGGAGCGCCTTCCGCGCTGCCGCATGCCGTTTTCACCAGCCATAAGAGACAGACCAAGTCTGTACCGAAGTCCAGACTTAGGTCCTTTGCTTTGAAGACTTTGAGACTTTAAGTACGGGATAGGTACCCACGCGATGTCAGACCGAAGTGGGAATTTCTGGTGGAGCTAGTCGGGATCGAACCGACGACCTCACCGTTGCGAACGGTGCGCTCTCCCAGCTGAGCTATAGCCCCACGGTTAGGCAGGAGAAACCTCTTGAATTTTAGCAGTCAGGATAGGTTTCTCAAAGTCAGCCTCCGGCTGGAGCAATGGACCGTGATTAATCTTTCTGGTGCAGACCAGAGGAATGCGACGCATTCCTAACGGAGTGCCTTATAGTTTGTTTAACAAAGAGCTTGATAGTGAACATAAAAACTCCCCCTGAACAGGGCCCACAACGACTGCCCGCTATCACCTTGCCGCCCATTCGAGTGGTCGTTGCCGACGACCACCCGGTGGTTCGCGCCGGCGTTCGCAACATGCTTGAGGCCACAGAACGAATCACCGTCCTCGGCGAAGCCGTCGACGGGGCTGACGCGATCACTCAGACGCTTGAGCTCGCACCCGACATCCTGCTGCTCGATCTGCAAATGCCGAAGCTTCCTGGGCTTGAGGCCATGCGTGCCATTATGGACAGCTCCCCTGGAGTCAAAATTGTCTTGCTGACGGGCGTCATTACCACACAGCAGGTCATCCAGGCGCTGCAGATTGGCGCACGCGGAATCGTGCTCAAAGATGCAGCCGGCGAACATCTTAATACCGCGATCCTCGCCGTCTATTCGGGCGACTACTGGATCGGCGGCAGACGCGTGGCAAACCTCGTAGTAGCGCTGCATGACCTGACCCAGGCCATGCAACCCGAGAAAAAAACATACGGCCTGACCCCGCGCGAGATGGAGGTTGTTCATTGCATTGTTGAGGGCTGCAGTAATCGCGATGTCGCGCGCCAGTTCGGCATCAGCGAAGAGACCGTGAAACGTCATCTCTCGAATATCTTCGATAAGACCGGCGTCTCCACTCGGCTTGAACTTGCATTGTTTGCCATTTCCCACCAACTCGTCGCAAAGACCACCTAAAGCCAGCAGTAGACAGACTCACTACACTAGCTGCATGGGAAAACTTAAAGGACAAACCGTCTTCATTACCGGCGCGAGCTCCGGCATCGGCCTGGCCTGCGCGCGCTCTTTCGCCGTTGAAGGCGCACGGCTTCTCATTGCGGCCCGGAGGCTGGATCGCCTGACCGCGCTGGCACCAGAACTTCGCCAACTGGGTGCCGCGGACACACACGCAGTGTCACTCGATGTACAAAACCGTTCCGAAGTGCAGCAAAGAATCGACGACCTTCCCGGCGAATGGCGTGATATCGACATCCTGATCAACAATGCCGGGCTCAGCCGCGGACTCGACAAACTTTACGAGGGCAACATTGAAGACTGGGAAGAAATGATCGACACCAACGTAAAGGGGCTCCTGTACGTCACACGCGCCGTCGTGCCAGGAATGGTGAAGCGCGGGCGGGGCCACGTCGTCAATCTTGGCTCAACCGCCGGACACCTCACCTATCCAAACGGAGCCGTGTATTGCGCCAGCAAAGCTGCTGAACGCGTCATCACCGAAGGATTGCGCGAGGATGTCCTCGGGACACCGATTCGCGTGACGACGGTGGACCCGGGCATGGTGGAGACGGAATTCAGCGAAGTGCGCTTCAGGGGCGATGCCGAACGAGCTGCCAAGGTCTATGAAAACCTCACTCCACTGCGAGCAGAGGACGTAGCCGACGCCATCATGTTTGCAGTCACTCGGCCCGCGCACGTAAATATCGCGGAGATTCTGCTGACCCCGGTTGACCAGGCCAACTCACTGCTTTTTAACCGCCGCAACTAGTTGCCGCAAGTTGCTTATTGTTCCGCGAGCGTCTTCAACTGCGCCTCGATCTGTTCCAGCGCGGCCATCAATGCTGCGCGTCTGTGTGGACTCGATGTGCGTTCAGACAGGACGCGTTCCCTCTGCTGCAGAAGCGACTGCTGCTCGCGCTTGCGCGATGCTTCTGCAAGCATCGCCTCACGTTTTGCTGCCGCTACCGGCATCGGCTCTGATTCTCTCTCTGTCATCTGATCTTCTACTGGTTTGCCCCATCCTCTTGCCATACCTCAATGTTATGCTGCTTTTCGCGAACGCACGACACCTAAATGCCCAGGAAGCGGCCCGCAGCCACAAGGAGAATCACTGTGAAGGCCTACAGCATCTCGTCTTTTGGAATCGACAATTTCTCGCTCGTTGACCGGCCAACCCCCTCACCAGCCGCGAATCAAGTACTCATTCGTGTACGCGCTGTCTCCCTGAATTATCGGGATCTGATGGTTGTCAAAGGTGCCTACAACCCAAAAATGAAGCTACCACGCATCCCCTTCTCTGACGGCGCAGGCGAAGTCGTCGCCGTCGGCAACGCCGTTACACGCTTTCGAGTTGGGGATCGCGTCGCCGGCAGCTTCTTTCAGAACTGGATCGAAGGTCCGCCTACGGCACAGAAGATCAAGGGCGCGCTGGGCGGCGATATAGATGGAATACTCGCTGAGTACGTCGCACTGAACGAGAGCGGGGTCGTTGCGGTGCCCGCACATCTGACCTTCGAAGAGGCATCCACTCTGCCTTGCGCGGCGGTGACGGCCTGGCACGCGCTCATGCATGCCGCACTCATTCAACCCGGACAGACTGTCCTCATTCAAGGAACCGGCGGTGTTTCCATCTTTGCTTTGCAATTCGCATTGCTGGCCGGGGCGCGCGTTCTTGGCACGTCAAGCAATGACGACAAACTTGCTCGTGCGCAAAAGCTCGGGCTAGCTGCGGGATTAAACTACCAGCAGCATCCTGACTGGGAGAAATGGGCGAGGGAGCAAACGGCGGGCGAAGGTGTTGACGTCGTCATCGAAGTTGGCGGCTCCGGTACCTTCGCCAGATCGATGCAGGCGGTGCGGGTGGCCGGACTGATTGCGCAGATCGGAGTTCTGTCAGCTACCGCCGAACCACTAACCGTCCAGCCGATTCTGCATAAGTCGCTGCATGTGCAGGGAATTTATGTCGGCTCGCGGGCTATGTTTGAGGAGATGAACACCGCAGTTGCCCAGCATCAATTGCATCCAGTGATCGACCTCGTCTTTGAATTCGCGCAGGCGCGCGAAGCTTTGCGGTACATGGAAAGCGCAAGCCACTTCGGCAAAATCGTCATACGGGTTGGCGAATGAACTGCCTCGTTATAATCTCTCTATCTTGATTGCAGCATTCACACTGTGATTGTAGACATCGATGGCCTGACGAAGATTTACGACGGCAAGCCGCGCGTTGTCGCTGTCGATGACTTGCATCTTTCGGTGCGACGCGGCGGGATATTCGGCCTGCTCGGTCCGAACGGTGCCGGTAAAACGACCACCATCAGTGTGTGCACGACTCGCGCGCTACCTACCCGCGGCCGAGTTCTCGTGGCTGGGGTCGACGTCGTCGCTTCACCCGCAACTGCGCGTATCAACATTGGTGTCGTGCCGCAGTACAACACCCTCGATCGCTCGCTGACCGTTTTCGAGAACCTCTACTTCCATTGCCGTTACTTCGGCTTGCGCCATTCTGAAGCACGCGTGCGCTCATCTGAACTGCTTGCACAATTTCACCTCGAAGAGCGCAGCGACGCGTACCCGCAACAGCTCTCCGGTGGATTAGCTCAGCGCCTGCTGATTGCGCGCGCGATTGCGCATCGACCCGCGGTGCTGTTTCTCGACGAACCCAGCGCCGGGCTTGATCCACAAAGCCGCATTGCGATGTGGGAAGGCGTGCGCGCGCTGCACAACGAGGGCATTACCGTAGTGCTTACGACGCACTACATGGAGGAAGCGGACGAACTCTGCGAGCAGGTCGCCATCATCGATCACGGCAAGATTCTAGTGAATGATTCGCCTGCCCGGCTCAAAAGCAGCCTTGGTGCACAGACTATCTATCAAGTCCAGTTGAAGCGGCGCGACGATCTTGCGCCGCTCATCGCGCGGCTAAAGTCGCTGCATGGAGTCAGCGATGTCGAACCAACACCAGAAGGCGTGCGTATGTTCGCGCAGTCTGCGGACGGATTGCTGCCTGCTATTGTCGTCGCCGCCCAGGAATATTCGCTCAGCGATATCTCGATCACTGAACCCACGCTCGAAACTGTCTTCATTCGACTGACTGGACGGGATTTGCGTGAATAGGTCGAGCACACCAACTCGTCAGTATGCTTCTGCATTCCGCGGACTGCTTTTGCGCGATTTCCGTGTGCTGCGCCGTGAACTGATGCCGTTTCTTCTGCGCGTGGTGATGAATCCGCTGCTGTTTCTTTTTGTTTTCACCTATATTTTTCCGCGTCTCTCTGCGGCTGCTGCGGGCAGCAGCGGCATGTCGGGCGCGATGGCTACCGGCAGCAGCAGCTTCGGCACGGTCTTGCTACCAGGCTTGATGGCTGTGGCGATCATGTTCAGCGGCATTGCGGCGGTTGCGCTTCCGCTGGCTACGGAGTTCGGCATTACCCGCGAGATTGACGACCGCGTGATGTGTCCGCTGCCGGTTTACGCCGTTGCGGTAGAGAAGGTCGTCTTCAGCGCCTTGCAGAGCATTCTGGCGGCGCTGA
The DNA here is from genome assembly GCA_035567995.1 of Acidobacteriaceae bacterium. GTDB lineage: Bacteria > Acidobacteriota > Terriglobia > Terriglobales > Acidobacteriaceae > JBBPYY01. The sequence goes on along the minus strand of DATMOZ010000120.1, from coordinate 9,986 downwards.
TCGTGTTTCCACTGGCGTATTTCATTCCTTCGACGCCCGTCCACGTCGCGGTGCACAACTGGGCCTTTCTGATCGCGGTGCTCGTGCTTGCTTCGCTGGCTGCGGGAGCTCTCGGCCTGACGATCGGAACCAGCGTCAAGCCGCAGCAGATCGGTTTGATTTTCTCGATCGTGGTCGTGCCCATCACGTTTCTTGGCTGCGTCTATTATCCCTGGGCCGCTCTGGGACAACATATTCGCTGGCTGCAGTACGTGGTGCTGGTGAATCCGATTGTTTACATGAGTGAAGGCTTGCGCGCGGCTCTGACACCTGGGCTGCCGCATATGCCGGAACCGCTGATTCTGTCGGCACTGCTGCTGTCACTTCTGTTGCTTGGTTATGCGGGGATACGCGGGTTTCTGAGGCGTGTTATCGGGTGACCCCTCCCCCCTGGGTAGACTAAAGTCCTAAAGTATTCAAACAATAAGAGTTAGGTCCGGACTTAGTCTCTCCAAGTACGTCTTAAGTCTGGACTGTCCGACGAGACGGCTGACGCCATGGGCATCCGAGGGGTGGATCCTGCAGCTTCGTTTTGTCAAGCACCTGGTCTTGCGTGAGGAGGCAGAAGTGTCGCTTTCCTCAGCTCGGAGGAATTGCACCGAACCGGTGCAACTTCGCACGAAAGTTCGTGTTTGTGCCGGCATACCCGGTCGCAGTACGATTGGGGGTCATAACCCCTACCAACTAGTACGATCAGCTGGTCTCTTTGCCAAAGGTCTCAGCACGCCGACAACAACCCGTCCCGCTCTCGGAGTGAAAGACGCAATGCGCCACACGAGCCTTCTCGCCGCAGTCTCCATCGTTTTCCTGGTCATTCTTGCAGGTTGCGGCAGTTCCAATGCTTTCGGTCCAGGTAGTTCTTCGAACGGGTCTTTCAGTATCTCCCCGGGTACGACCACGACTTCGACTAATACTTCGGTGCAATTTACCGCCACATCGAGCAATGGCACACCGCTGGTCGTGTCATGGTCGGTCTCCGGCGGGGACAACGGAAACCCCGGCAGTATTACCCCCAGCGGCTTGTATTTTCCACCTTCGGCCATCTTTCACAACGTCGCGATCGTGGCAGTGACGGCCTCGCAGAAGCAATCGAACGGAAGTGTCCTTACTGCTACCGCAAAAGTGACAGTAACGCCGGGGTTTATCGCACCCATTACGCCGGAAAATCTGGCTGCAACGCCCGGAAGCGCCCTGCAATTAGTCGCAGTTCTGGGCGAAGTGGGCGGAGGCGCGGTGACGTGGTCGTTGAGCAACAACGCAGCCGGAGGCGGCACTCCTCTCGGCGCCGGGTTTGGGACATTCAGCGGCGGGACTTGCAAGACGGGGTCTTCCTTCTTTACTTTCTGCACCGTCACTTATACCGCACCATCTACGCTGCCGCCGGGTTCGCCGATTGCGTTTGCAACCGCGACAGTTACAAATACAACGAATAAGCAAAGCGCCCAGGTGCTGCTGAATTCCAGCATCAACAGCAATCCGCTGAGTCATCAAGCATTGCAGACGGCCGCCGCGGTGCAACTCGGATCCTCGGGCGGGAATGCGTTTGACGCTGACCTCGACCAGTTCGGCAACCCGATTGATTGTTGCGGGGGCACGCTGGGGGCGCTGCTGGCGGGCAGCAATGGACAGCAGTATGTGCTGAGCACCAATCACGTACTCGCTTCTTCAGACCAGGGATCGCTGGGCGATGCCATCATTCAACCCGGCCTGCCAGACGATGCGAACTGCGATCCGACGCAAGCAAATGTCCTGGCGTTTCTGAGCTACGCGGCACCTTTAAATTCAACCACCACGAACAGCGACTCCGCGGTTGGGATCGTCAATGCAACGGCCAACAAAACCGTGCAGGTGGATCCGACCGGCAACATTCTCGAACTGGGCACCGTCGGCTCCAACGGTCAGTTGGGCGCGGCGCCCCCCGCAGCAGGTCCAGGGGAAGCAGTCACCCCTGGGAATATTCCGGCGCACGTTGTGAAGAGCGGCCGGTCGACCGGGTTGACCTGCTCGACCATCTCGTCGATTGCGACTACGGTGCAGTTGCAATACTTCTTCGATTGCGCGGAAACGCAGCCATACACGAACAAGACATTTCAAAACCAGATTCTGATCTCGGGAGCGAGTTTCACTGAAAACCCTGGCGGTCCGGCGGGAGTTTTCTCAGATATCACGGGAGATTCCGGCGCACTGGTGCTTGACCAGTCCAACGCACAGCCCATCGGCCTGCTATACGCAAGCAACACTACTTCCGCGGTTGCCAACCCGGTCGGCGACGTCCTGCATGATCTGACACAAGCGGCGCTGTCGCAGGGAGGTACCGCGATCAACTTCAGCTTTGTGGGCGGCGCAGCGCACCCGATCGCCTGCCTGAACTATGACAGTGGTACCGCATCCACGCCAACTGCGCTTTCTGACACGGAAGCGACAAAATCAGAGATCGCCGCACGCACTGCCTTGAGCCTGACGAACCCACAGGCTGGCATTCTCGCCGTCGCCCAGGGGTCGAGTCTCGATGCTCGGGGCCGGGCGGGCGTGATGGTTTATACAGACGGCAGCCGCCAGGGAATCACAGTGCCACAGGAAATCGGTGAGGTCAGGACGGTGGTCATTCCTGTCGATGCCGCGTCGTTTTCGCTCTCGTCCGCACCACGATCGCGTTCCGTGATTCCGGGCATTCACTTAAACGAGGCCACGTTGACCTCCGCCATTGCAACGAAGCAGAAAATCGAGCAGCAGTGGCTGGCCGATCCTGCAGTGTTTGCGGTGGGTGTTGGCGAAAGCTATGACAATCCGAGTGAGGCAGCGGTCATCGTGATGGTCGAGCGCGGCAAGACACCAGCGTCAATGCCTGACGTTGTGGATGGGCTGCGGGTCAGGTATCAATTCGCGGACCGTTTCCACACGTCGCATCTGAAAGACTTTCCGAAACCGACGTCATTGTCTGGATGTAAGGCTATGAAATCTGGCGCGACGGGAAAAATCGTCACAGGGTGGCAAATGCCTGCGCCGCGATTGCGCCTGCCTTAGCAAGCGGTCGGGGGACGGTGGTCAGTGCCCTCGCGCAGTCCGTTGTGCGGAAAGAAAAGCATGAAGATAGTACCGGAACGGTCGCCGGTGCGGCTCCGCACGCGCACGATGCCGGAGTGCTTCGCGATGATCTCTGCGCTCACCCAGAGCCCGAGGCCGGTGCCGGTTGCTTCTTTGGTCGTGAAGAAGGGTTCGAAAATGCGATGGAGGGTTTCGCGCGTCATGCCGGTGCCGGTGTCTGCGACGGAAACGCGAATGCCCAGCACCGCGGGGTCAGACCACGAGGTGGAATCGCGAACCGAAATCTTGAGGCGTCCGCCCTCGGGCATTACATCCAGTGAATTTCCCACCAGATTTGCGAAAAGCTGCCGCATTTCACCGGCGAAGCAGAGCATGCGCCCGTTTGCGGAATACTTGAGTTCTACCTCGACGCGAGCGGCCGTGGTACGCCCGTGGTAGAGGATCAGTACTGAGTCCATCAACTCAGCGACGTTTGCTTCACTGGGATGGGAAGACTGCCTGTAGAACCGCAAGGTCTGCTGTGTGATTTGCGAAACGCGCGCTATCTCGGCCTGCGCCATATCAGCATAGTTGAAAGCGACAGCATCGAGTCCAGGATGGTTCCGCAGGAGGTAAAGAAGATTGGTTACGGCCTCGAGCGGGTTGTTGATCTCGTGTGCGATAGACGCGGCCAGTCGACCTGCCGCGGCCAGTTTCTCTGTTCTGCGCAGAGCCTCTTCTGACTGCCGTCTCTCCGTGATCTCGACGACGACAGCGCCGACCCAGCGCACGCGCAGATCGCTTGTCCGTATTGGATAGAAGCTGGTCAACCAGGAGCGCGGCATATCAGGGGTGGATGGCACGACGCCATGCATCTCGATATCGGCACGCGCCTCGCCGGTCGTGAAAACGTGGTCGAGAACTTCGCCCCACTGCGTCGCCATGGGCGCGGAAAGAATCTCATGAATGCTGCGGCCGATGTGTTCGCGCATCGACACCCCGTTGATATCGGCAAGATGCTGGTTGATGCGGACGTAGCGATACGTGCGGTCGAAAAAACAAAATCCGATGGGCGCATTGGCAAGCAAGGAATCAAGCAGCGCGAGTGTTTCGCTTAGCCCTGCACGCTGCTCCCGCAAGGCTGCCACCATTCCATTGAAAGCTCTTGTCAGATCACCAAGTTCATTGGTGCTTGCGACCGGAAGCGGAAATGCCGCACCCATTTCCTGGCCATGTGAGAGCGCGCGCGTACCGGCCAGCAGAGACCGCACCGGCTTTGAGATCAGGCGTGTCAGCAGCAATGCAACTGCCAGGTCTCCCATGAGCGTCAGCCACGAATAGCCGAGAGCGACCAGCAGGAAGGAGTGCAACTGATTCTCGTCTGAAGCGTCATTGCGGCGCATCCAGGCTACGGCCTCCGTCCTGCCGTGAACCTGAATGGGGAAGGCGGCAATGGTGTCAGTGCCATCGCCGACAGTCAGCAATCCCTCATGCGTGCGGAATTTGGGTAGCAACGCGCGTTCGACAGGCGACAGCGGGGGTGCGTTTATACCGCCGAGATGATCTTCATAAGCGATCAGCGCGCCATCGAGATTGGTGACCCGCAATGACTTCGTGGTGGGCGCCGTACGCAGTTCGTTGAGCATGCTGTACATTCCCGGCACGTCCCCCTCTGCGAGAGGGTCGCCGATCACCCGGGCGAAGACGCGGGCCTGGTATTCGATTCCTCCCTGACGACGCGCGACCATCTGCGAGTTCAGGGTGCGCAACATAACAAAAATGAAGAGAGAAACGAGAACAAGTTGGAGCAGCACAATTGAGACGATTAATTGACCTCGAATGGTGCGCGGCAGAAAGGGAGGCATGGCTGCACGATCATCTACTAATTAACGGCGATGGCATCACGAGCAGCATTCAATACGGTCGCGAGATGCGTGGCGATCAACTTACCATGGAAGCGGCCGTTTTCAATGAAGATTTCGTTTGTGCGCGAGCCGGCGACAATGACGCCTGCAAGGTAGATTCCCGGCAAGTTGCTTTCGAGGGTAGATGGGTCGCACACGGGGCAGAGGTCGTGGGGTGTGGCTTTTGCGCGCGGCTCGACGCGGATGCCCAGGCTGCGCAGGAAAGCGAAATCGGGGTGGTACCCGGTGAGTGCGAAAACGAAGTTGTTAGGGATGACAAGTTCGGTTTTCGACGTCGTGATGGTGACGGAATCCAAGTCAATGTGCGTGACTTCGCTGTTGAAATGGGCCTGAATCTCGCCGTTCTGAATGCGATTTTCGATGTCGGGCTTGATCCAGTACTTGACGTGCCTGTGGATGCCGGGGCCGCGATGCACGAGCGTGACGCGCGCGCCGTGCCGCCAGAGATCCAGAGCGCCGATGGCTGCGGAGTTTTTACCGCCGATGACGACGACATCCGCGTCGAAGTACGGATGCGGCGAATGGTAGTAATGCATGACCTTCGGCAGGTCCTCGCCGGGGATGCGGAGGTAGTTCGGCAGGTCGTAATAGCCTGTGGCGACGATGAGTTTGCGGGCACGCAGCAGGGCGATGCGGCCAAAGCGGTCCTGGGTCTTGACGCGGAAATCTAAATCAGATCCCTCAACCGCGGAGACACGATGGTACTGAAGCACGTGCAACGAATAATGTTCGGCGACCTTGCGGTAGTACTCGAGCGCTTCGTCGCGGGTGGGTTTCTGGTTTGGGCTGGAGAATGGAATGTCGCCGATCTCGAGCAGTTCGGGCGTGGTGAAAAACGTCATGTTCGACGGGTAGTGGTAGAGCGAATTGCATAAGCAACCCTTGTCGACGCTGACGACACGCAGTCCGGCGCGTTGCGCTTCGATCGCACAGGCGAGGCCGGTGGGGCCGGCGCCGATGACAAGAACATCGAAGATTTCGTCGGGCGTTGGACTGCTGCTTTCGGTCACAGCTTCTATTTAAGCATTGGCGGCGGGGTGGTCAGTGCGTTCGTAGGCTCGATATACTTCGTAGTTCGCGTCATTCATTTTTTGAGGAGCACATCAACGCAATGCATGAAGTTCGGAAAGAGAAAGATTCTCTCGGGTTTGTTGAGGTTCCAGCGACTGCTTATTACGGCGCGCAGACCATGCGGGCGGTGGCGAATTATCCGATTTCGGGCATGAGGGCCCATCCTCGGCTGATTCGGGCATTTGGGATGGTGAAACGCGCTGCGGCAGAGGCCAACAAAGAGCTGGGTCTGGTCGAAGCTGATCGCGCCGATGCCATCATTCAAGCCGCGCAGGAAGTCATCGACGGCAAGTGGAACAATGAGTTTGTCGTCGACGTTTTTCAGGCTGGCGCGGGCGTGAGCTTTCACATGAACACCAATGAGGTGATCGCCAATCGCGCGGGTGAGATTCTCGGCGGAAAACTCGGCGAGTATGAGAAGGCCCATCCGAACGATCACGTGAATTACGGACAGTCGACGAATGACGTCTTCCCGACCGCGATGCGCATCGGCACGCTGCTCGCGCTGGAGACGTTGTATCCGGTGCTGGATGATCTGGCCGCCGCGTTTGAGACGAAGGCAGCGGAATTTCACGATGTCATGAAATCTGGCCGCACGCATATGCAGGATGCGGTGCCGATTCGCCTGGGGCAGGAGTTCGCGGCGTATGCGGTGACGATACGCAAGGGAAAGCAGTTTCTCGAGTACGCAGCGAATTCGTTACGTGAACTGGGGCTGGGCGGATCGGCTGTGGGGACCGGGATCAACACGCATCCTGATTATCGCGAGAAGGCCGTGGCCAACCTCGCGCGGATCTCTGGCCAGAAGCTCGTGCCGGCGAAAGATATGCGGTGGGCGATGCAGTCCAACGCCTGCATGGGCGAGGTTTCAAGCGCGCTGCGCGCTATCGCGCTTGAGGTGATCCGCATCTCTAACGACATTCGTCTGCTTTCGTCGGGGCCAAACACCGGGCTTGCAGAGATCTTCTTGCCAACTCTCCAGCCAGGATCGTCGATCATGCCGGGGAAGATCAATCCGGTGATGCCGGAGCTTGCTGCGATGGTCAGCTATCAGGTGATCGGAAATGATGCGGCCGTCGCGTATGCGGTGCAGGCCGGCCAGCTGGAACTGAACGTCATGATGCCGACGATGTCGTACAACGTAATGCAGTCCATCACCATTCTCGGCAACATGCTCGGGCAGTTCAACCAATATTGCATTGCTGGAATTACAGCGAACAAAGCGCGCTGCGAGCAGTACGCGCAGAGCACTGTTTCGCTTGCGACTGCGCTGAATCCTTACATCGGCTACGCCAAAGCGGCGGAGATCGTTAAGGAATCTGTCGCAACGGGCAAGTCGATCATCGAGATCGCCCGGTCGAAAAAGCTGCTTACTGAAGCGGAAATCGCAGAGATTCTCGATCCTGTGCGCATGACGGAGCCGCAGTATCCGCTTGATGCAGCGAAGGAGCGAGACAAGAAGAAGAAATCGTAGGCTGGTGCTGGCGAAGACAAAAGGCCGCGCGCGAAGCGTGGCCTTTTGCTAATACGTCGTTCTACTGATGCCCGAAGCGGTAGACCAGTCCGAACGAAATGCCCTTGTTGTACTGAGTTTGACTGCCGAAGAGCGTTATTTGGAGCTCTGGAGTAACGCGGATCGCAAGGGCAGGGTCGATGTTGTAGTCCAGAGGAATGCCGACGTTCGTGGCGAACACGGTGGCTACTGGATAGATGCCGACATTCTCAGGCGGAAAGTGATTCGTGTTCACGTCGAAGACGCCGGTGGACGCGCCGGCGAGCGCCCTGGCGCTGACAGCAAATTTCTGCTTCGCATAGAGTCGGTACGTCGGCCCCGCCTGATACACGTACTCGCGGATTCCGTTATTGAAGAGCGCAAACTCATTCGGGAAAGGATGCGCGGTGCCGTAGTATCCACGAAAATCCGCGGTCAATCCGAAACGCTCATTGAAGTAGCGCGTGCCTGCGACGTTCCAACCGATCTCATTGATATGACGTAATTCCGGGCCTGGCCGAAAGCGGAGATAGCCCCCGCCGAGCGTCACCTCAAACTTGTGAGTGTATGTCTCCTGAATAGCCGCCTGCGCGCGGCGCTGGCGGTTCGCCTGACGACGCTGCGATGCGTTGGTTTGTGCAATGGCTCCGATGTTAAAAAAACTGGCCATGCCGGCCAGAACGATTAGACAAAATAATCTTCTGATTTCACGATGCACGCTGCTGAGTCCCTCAGGGTTCTATTTAATCACTTGCAATCTTTGGTTGCGGCTGCTTTTCTTAAACGGATTAAAGCAAGTGTTCCACTAAGGAGCCCTCCGCGTGAGATTCGTTCTCGGCCTTGTTGCAGGAATTTTGGTTTTCCCCGTGTTTGCCTACCTCTATATCAATTATGGCGCGCCTCCTGTTGCGACCGCGGATGAAGCACTTCCGTTCGAACGCCAGATAACGCATATCGCGCTCGACTCGCGCATTCTCCGGGAAGCTCCGAAGACTGCGCCCATTCCGGCGAATGAGGAGACGTTCCTATTGGGCGCTCAGATTTACCGTGCGGACTGCATGATGTGCCACGGTCAGCCTGGAAAGCCTTCACGTTTTGAGAAGGCGATGTTTCCGGCTCCGCCGCAGTTATGGGTAGCGAAGCGCGACCACACAGGCGTGAGTGACGACCCCCCGGGAGAAACATACTGGAAGGTGCGCAACGGAATTCGCCTCTCGGGTATGCCCAGCTACAAAGACATGCTCGATGAGACGCAAATGTGGCAGGTGAGTCTGCTGCTCGCAAATGCCGACAAGCCGATGCCTGCTGCCGTGCAGACAGAACTCGCAAAGCCGCCCAGCGATTAGACTGCCTCAGGGCACTATCGCAGTGTGTAGGTCAGACCAGTCGTGAACTGGAATGAGTTTTTCTTCGATGGAATTCCAGGGCTGATGAAGCCGGGATTGTTGATGAAGTTGTCGACCGCGCTGGCGGATAGCGAGAAACGCTTGTAAAGCGGAGCCGCGAGGTTTACTCCGGCAGACGCCGCCGTTGCGTTGAGGTTGTTAAATGCCGGACTGACTGTCGCAAACTGGGTGAACAGCAGGCTGTGCGGTAGATGCAGCAGGTAATTGTCTGCAAAAGCGGAGCCAATCAGGTTCTCGTTTACCGCGGGCGGATAGAAAGTCTCGCGTGTGTAATGAACATCCGCTTTGAGATCGAGTTCCTGCTTCGGTTGCTTTATTACCGTCCAACCGAGACCGCCGCCGTATAGCTGTGCCAGCTTCAAGCCTTGCGAGTAGTTGTGGTCATAGGCGAGACGACCGAGATAGTAGACGCGCGGAGTAAAGTATTGGTCCCGCTCCGCCTCCACATGGTAGATGTCGGTCCTCGCCACCTGATTCACGCGCACGCCACCGACGAGCGTCGGGGTCGTGACCTCGCCATAGTTGAAGTTCAAGCCAGCAGTGGTTCGGTTGCGCGGAAGGAGGTACGCGGCTTGCGGAATGCTGCGCGAGAGCGCGATGGCGGCGTTGGCGGCGTAGTCGCTCTGGGTCGCTTTCACCAGCGAAGCCCCGAGCGTCACGGCGCCGTCCCAGCCCTTGAAGAAGCTGGTCTTTCCGTGCAGATCGTGATGAAAAGTGGCCTCGTCGATCACATATTCGGCATTGGCAACCGGAACCTTCGCCTCAGTCTGCGTCGCCGGATTCGCAACGGTGATGGTGTTGGCGGCGACGGAGACGACGCCGTGGGGCACTTCCGAATCGCCGGTTTTTGGAGTGATGATCTTGCCCTTTTCAACGATGGCGAATGCCTGATGCGTATCCAGTTCCTTGATCTTTGAATACGGGATTGTGAGCTCACTGGCCATGTCGCTTTTGAAGACGACGCTGTCGCAGCCGGTGCAAAGGTTTGATGCCGTTGGAAGGAGGACCCACGCAGCCGTACAATGACAA
>DATMOZ010000119.1:0-5455 GCA_035567995.1 Acidobacteriaceae bacterium | reverse complement strand
CCGGGCAGGTCACGTCTAATAGGAATATCGCATTGGATGGCCCACGTCCTTCGCGCCTGCGACGGATCGCGGACAATGAAGCACGTTATGGCACAGTTATCGAGCGATATACCCGAGTTAGATGAAGCGGTTCGTGACTATGTCTTTCTCCGCATGCTGGAAGGAGCCCGAGCACAAGGGTTCATCAATATTCATAGGAAATACTCTATCGAGACTGCAGAGCAGGAGTTGCTCGAGAAGAGCGCATAGCCTGTTACCTATGCGGGTGCTCGATCCTTGCGCAGCAAGGGCGAGTTACACATGCTCCGGTGCCGCTGCCGTAATTTCGACTTGCTGTTCCTGCTTTCCCAGCCGAGGATGTTTTGCACGCAAGATGACGGTGCCCGCTGTTTCTTTGGCGCGGACCCAGACCGCGCCCGTGCCACCTATTACTGAGAACACCTTATCTCCGATCAACTCGGCAGGCCCATCCAGTTCGAACGTAATTGGATCATTAGCGTACGGACGAATCGCTCCAAACTCATCGGTCACGCGAAAGACCACGCGGGTCGTGTCGGCACCATCGGCAATCAGCTTCGTATCGTCGGCTGTAAGTGAAAACTTCTGATCGAATCCTTTTCCGGAGAGGCTTTTCGAGATAACTGGCTTCCCGCCGATGTAACCCTCAATCCGCAGGTCTCCCCACGTCCTGTTCTCCAACTTCATCAGGTCGAGTTGAAACGGCGGATAGCGCAGATGAGCGAACTCAGCGCGATCCGGATCTGTTTCCGCCATCAGCCTCTCGCCATGCTCGTCGCGGATGTACCACTTCAGATGTTCGCAGTTTGAGCACACGACGGCGCGAGTGAACCCCACGGACTCATCACCGTTGGCCCAGTGAAACGCTGGTTCGAGAACAATCTCCTCCGCCGGGTCGCATTGCGATTTGTAAAAACCGGCCGCAGCTTTCGGCTCGCGAAAGATATCTGTCACGCCGTGGTAGCAGACGTGGTCGCCGGCGCCGAAGTTAGAGTGCGTGTTGTAATCGAAAGCGCACCAGCCAATACCGCCGGCATATTGCGGATTCGAAGCGAGCTGATTGTGGATTCGTGCGTGACGCAGCGTGTGCTCACGTTGGCGCTCATTGTCGTCGATCGTCTTGCACGGATAGGTGTGGCCTACAAATTCCGTGTTGAGATAGCGAGGATGATTCGGCGGCTTCAGCGGGAAAATGAAGTCGTTCATGGTGAAGACGTCTTCGAGAAACTCTGATTCCTGGAAGTAACGAATGCCACCCGTCTGACGAGTTGGGTCAAGGTCGTGCGCCGTCTTGTTAGTGCGCACATAAAAATCGTGGTCGTCCAGAGATTCGTTGATGCGGACTCCCCAGAGAACGATGGACGGGTGGTTCCAGTCACGCCGGATCATGCGACTCACGTTATCGATCGCAATCACTTTCCACGGCTCTGGGCCGATATGCTGCCACCCCGGAATCTCTTCCAGAACAAGCAGTCCAATTTCATCGCAGCAGTCGAGAAAATGGCGCGACTGAGGATAGTGGGAAGTGCGCACGATGTTAGTCTTCAGCGTCTTCTTAAGGATGATCGCGTCCTGTCGCTGCACGCGCTCAGGCATCGCCTGACCAACGAATGGGAACGTCTGGTGGCGATCGAGCCCGCGGAGTTTGACGACCTTTCCATTCAGTTCGAAGCCGTGATCGGTGAAGCTCGCCTCGCGGAAACCGATTCTTCGGGAGTCCGAATCGATTACATGCTCGCCGCGCATAAGGCGCACATTCACGGTGTACAAATTTGGATTCTCGAGGTCCCACAGCTTCACCGGGCCGAGATTCGTAAGGGAGATGGAGTGAGCAACGGGCCCTTCTGACGCCGTCGTTGTGGGTACGGCGCTGCTCGCCTGCGCCAGAACTCGTCCGCCTGAATCTACGAGCGAAACCTGCAAGCTCAGCGGAGACGATTCGGAGCTTCCATGGATCAGGAAGCACTCCACATCGATGGATGGATTGCCGCTGAGAACTCCCTTCGGCTTCGCAAAGATGTTTTCGATGAACGTTTGCGGCACGATGCGCAACGCAACTTCACGGTAGATTCCGCCGAACGTGAGATAGTCGATTTCATAGCCGAACGGTGGAATATCAGCGCGTTCGGTGGAGTCCACATACACGGTGAGTACGTTTTCTCCGTCGAAGTTAGCGTGCGACGTAAGCTCGAAAGAGAAGGGCGTATATCCGCCCTTGTACTCGCCGAGTTCCTGTCCGTTCAGCCACACAGTTGCTGCCGTCATCACCCCTTCAAAGTCAACGAAAACGCGGTTGCCGCGCGCTTGCGGTGGCAGCCTAAAGCGGCGACGGTAAGTGGAGATGAACTGAAACAGCTTCTCGTCAAAGCTGTGCCACGGAAGGCGCACGTTGGCATGTGGAACTACGACACGCTCGAATTGCGAATCGTCAAACGTGGCCAGCGAAGCTTCAGGCACCATCTTTGGCATGTAACGCCAGTTGCGATTCATCGGGAGTACCAATCTGCCAGTCTCTCCCAATGTCGGTGAGTCTGCGGCCGAAGCTACAGTGCTGCGTGCGATCGTTGCTCCAGCCAGCAAGGCGCCTGTGCTCTTTAGAAATTCGCGTCGCTCCATTTTTCACCCGAAGAAAAAACAATATTACGTCCGGGCGTTCGCCGCTTTGATGAATGCCGGCTAAGGGCGAAAAAGCATCCTCTACTTGCTACTTGTTGCTGAGGGTTGGAAAGTGCAAAATCGTTTGGCGCAAATGAGACCGCTCGCAAACAAGTTGGAATCGTCACGCTACATCCTGGCAATGGACCAGGGAACCACCAGCTCACGCGCCATGTTGATGGATGCCAACGGCCGTGTTCATGCGCTGGCGCAGAAATCTTTTCGCCAGATTTTTCCACGCCCGGGCTGGGTGGAACACGATCCCATCGAAATCTGGTCGTCGCAGGTGGGCGTCGCCACCGAAGCGCTGGCGCACGCGGGGCTTGTCGAGTCGAACATCGCCGCAATCGGCATCACGAACCAGCGTGAAACCACTCTCTTGTGGGACCGCCAAACCGGCGAGCCAGTCTACAACGCCATAGTCTGGCAAGACAGGCGGACTGCGGAGTTCTGCGACCAGCTGCGCGACCAGGGCCACGCCGAAATGATTCAGGCGAAGACCGGCCTTCTGCCCGACGCGTATTTCTCGGGCAGCAAGTTGCGCTGGCTGCTCGACAATGTGGATGGCGTTGCCGATCGAGCCAGGGCGGGGAAGCTTGCGTTCGGAACGGTGGATAGCTGGCTCGTCTGGAAACTGACCGACGGTGCCACTCACATAACCGACATGACGAATGCGTCCCGCACGATGCTGTTCAACATCCATACGCTGGACTGGGATGACGAACTGCTTGATCTGCTGCGCATCCCTCGCTCGGTGCTCCCGCGCGTGGTGACATCCAGCGGTGTCTGCGGCACCAGTGGATCCATTCTGCCTGGCATTCCCATCGCTGGCATCGCCGGCGATCAGCAAGCCGCGCTGTTCGGGCAAATGTGTACCGACCCCGGCATGATGAAGTGTACGTATGGCACCGGCGCCTTTATGTTGCTGCAGACAGGCGAGACTGCCGTAGCGTCGAAGCACAAGTTGCTGACCACCATCGCCTGGAGCCTCGACGGCAAAGTCCACTACGCCCTCGAAGGCAGCATGTTGATGGCCGGCGCAGTCGTGCAATGGCTGCGAGATGAGTTGCAGATGATTCGCAGCTCGGCAGAGATCGAAGAGCTCGCTGCATCCGTTCCTGATTCAGGCGGAGTCGTACTCGTCCCCGCATTTTCCGGTTTGGGCGCCCCCCACTGGGACCAGTATGCGCGAGGCGCGCTGCTCGGCATGACGCGCGGAACATCAAGAGCGCACATCGCACGCGCCGCACTGGAAGGTATCGTCCTGCAAGTAACAGACGTGCTCGAAGCCATGCAGGCCGACTCCGGCCTTGCCCTCAAGGAACTGCGCGTTGACGGAGGCGCTGCGGCAAACGACATGCTGATGCAACTCCAGGCCGATCTGCTGGGAGTTCAAGTAGTTCGTCCGGCGAACGCGGAAGCGACCGCACTCGGCGCAGCGTATCTTGCAGGTCTCGCCGTCGGATACTGGCCGAACAAAGAATCCATCGCACAGCAATGGCAGGCAGAGCGCAGCTTTACGCCGAGCATCGACGATGCTGCGCGCAAAGCAAAGCGAGCAGTCTGGAACCGCGCACTTGACCGGGCGAGTGCGTGGGAGAGCAGATGAAGCAAGCGAGCTTGCGTCGCGAAGATATTTTGCGCGGGCTGAGTGACACAGCACATATCTGGGACATTCTCATCATCGGCGGCGGCGCCACCGGTCTGGGAGCGGCCGTCGAATCAGCATCTCGCGGTTATCGCACGCTGTTGATTGAGCGTGACGACTTTGCCAAAGGCACGTCCAGCCGCAGCACAAAGCTGGTGCACGGTGGCGTTCGTTACCTCGAGCAACTCAACATCACGCTCGTACTGGATGCGTTGCGTGAGCGCGGTCACATGCTGCGCAACGCGCCACATCTCGTTCACAAGCTTTCCTTCGTGGTGCCGGCTTACTCTTACACCAGCCTGCCCTATTACGCACTTGGCTTGAAGTTGTATGAACGGCTTTCAGGATCGCTATCGTTCGGAAAGTCAGAACTGCTCTCTGGCAAAGAGATACAGGAATTGCTGCCGACGCTCTGTCGCGATGGTCTGAAGGGCGGAATCCTGTACCGCGACGGCCAGTTCGACGATGCCCGTTACGCCATCACGCTGATGCGCACTCTTCAGGATCTCGGCGGCACGGCGATCAACTACCTCGGTGCGGTGCGCCTGCTCAAGCGCCAGGACAAGACGACCGGTGTTGTCGCGAAGAACCATGAGTCGGGCGAAGAAATTGAGCTCCAGGCCAAAGTAGTCGTTAACGCGACCGGCGTATTCGCAGACGAAGTACGGCGCATGGAAGACGAATCGAACGCGCCAGTGCTGACCGTCAGTCAAGGAACGCATTTCGTTCTACCGCGAGAGTTTCTTCCCGGCAAGCACGCACTTATGGTCCCACGGACCGCAGACGGCCGGGTACTCTTTGCGATTCCATGGCACGGCCGCATTGTCGTGGGAACGACCGACGAACCGGTTCCTGCAACATCCGTCGAGCCAGTATCTCTTTCTACGGAGCGCAAGTTTCTCGCCACGCACATTGAGCATTACATGGGTAAGAAATTGCAGACGGAAGATGTCTTGAGCATGTGGTCAGGCCTGCGCCCGCTCGTGCAGCAGCGAAGAGGCATCAAGACCTCCCGGCTTCCGCGAGATCACACCATCCTCATTTCAAATTCAGGGCTTGTAACCGTCACCGGTGGCAAATGGACGACATATCGCAAGATGGGTGAAGACACCATCACCCTCGCAGCGA
This sequence comes from Acidobacteriaceae bacterium, assembly GCA_035567995.1. Lineage (GTDB taxonomy): Bacteria > Acidobacteriota > Terriglobia > Terriglobales > Acidobacteriaceae > JBBPYY01. The sequence continues at coordinate 6 of DATMOZ010000119.1, read as the reverse complement.
AGGTAG
>DATMOZ010000118.1:0-4276 GCA_035567995.1 Acidobacteriaceae bacterium | reverse complement strand
GCAGATATGCACCCGGCCGTTGTTTTCAAGACACGCGTCTGAAATCCACACGGCGGTGTGGCCTGCGTCGGAGAAGTAGCCAACACTGCCTAGTGGATCTTCGACCAGGAGCACTACGTCCGCGCTGCATTTGAATTTGCCTGCTGCAAGCAACAAAACCAAAAACAGAATGTAATTCAGCGGGCGCGGTACTGACCCGCTTCGGGTCCTCATGGTGGCGAAAGAACTCCTTTTGTTCGGCGCCGTTCTAACTAATTGACATACATGTATGTAATGACGTAGAAAACGTCTAGGATGCAAAAAGTTGTGGGATTTGCGGGGGCCAGATTTTTTTTTGTGAACGTGCGGATCTGCTTTGTTAAACGCGAGACCGCTCGTTAAGAATAGGCTTGAGAATTCGAGTTAAGTTGCCCGCCGGTCGGGCGAAACATCCAGACGGAGAGTTTCGACAGCTCGCGCATTGCGTGTGCAGGGGCGCGTGACGTTAAAGGCTGCGCAGTTTTTCGACGAGCTTGAGGGGATGCATGGGCTTCTCGGCGTAGGCAAAGTTCCGGCCGTTGCTTAACGCGGTGTCGACTTGTTGTCTTGCGGCGGCTCCGCCAGAGAACAGCAGCACTTTGCATGCCGGGTGGCGCTCGTGCATTGCGATGGCGAGGTCGATGCCCGACATGCGGGGCAGCGTGACATCAGAGATGAGGTAATGCGGCGGAGCGTCCACGACAGCCGCAAGCGCTTCGTGGGGGTCGGCAAAAGGCCGCGCGTCGTAGGCGTTCATCTGCAGTACGACGGCAAGGGTCTTGGCAATATCGAGCTCGTCATCGACAACGAAGACGATGGGCACTTCAGGTTGTCGCGGCATTCAGCTTGGATGACGTGGATGCGCTTTCGGAGGCAAAAAAAAGCCAGCCCGATTTGGGCCGGCTCTTTGCTTCATCTTCGCTGCGTCAGACCGTCATGACTTCCTTCTCTTTCAGCCTGCACATCTCTTCCATGCGCTTGATTTCTTCGTCGGTGATTTTCTGCATCTCGTCGAGCGAGCGCTTTTCTTCGTCTTCAGAAATCTTCTTGTCTTTCATCGCCTTCTTGATGAGTTCGTTCCCGTCGCGGCGAATGTTGCGTACCGTCGTGCGGTGGTCTTCGAGCAGCTTGTTGATCTGCTTGACGACCTCTTTACGCCGCTCCTCTGTCATGGGAGGAACGGGAACGCGGATAATTTTGCCGTCGTTCTGGGGATTGAATCCCTGCTGCACGGCACGCAGTCCTTTTTCAATTTCCGGGATAAGCGAAGGATCAAACGGCGCAATGGTGATCATGTTCGGCTCGGGCGCGTGCACTTGAGCGACCTGGTTCAGCGGCATATCAGCGCCATATGCCTCGACCTTTACCAGATCGAGCATGTGCACGTTGGCGCGGCCGGTGCGAGTGGAAGTGAGATGATTGCCGAAGTCAGAAACCACCTTATCCATGCGGCTTCTCATCTGGTTGAAGCTTTCTTTTAATGCCGGTATACCGGCCATGGCGCTTGGGGGCATGGTCTTTTCACTCCTCTTAGGAAAAAGCGATTTTAGCGTATTTCGTTACACGGATGAGTGCATCAGGCCGGTCGATGCAGCCTGCTCATGCGCGTGATACGAGGACCGTACCAGCGGGCCCGACTCCACATGACGGAAGCCCATGCGTTCGGCTTCTTCCTTCATGTAAGCGAACTCCTGCGGCGTGTAGTACCGCGTCATCGGCAGATGATCGCGCGAGGGGCGCAGATACTGGCCGATGGTGAGTATGTCGACCTTGATGCGCGCGAGGTCGCGGAAGACGTCGAGGAGCTCGTGCATCTCCTCGCCCATGCCGACGATGATGCCGGTCTTGGTGACCAGCGTGGGGTCGAGTTCTTTCGCGTACTCGAGAAAACGGAGGCTGCGGGGGTAGCGGCCGCCGGATTTCGCGACGCGATAGAGACGCGGCACAGTCTCAGTGTTGTGATTGAGAATCTCGGGCTTGGCCGCGACGACCATTCGGATCGCCTCTTCATTGCCTTGAAAATCGGGCGTGAGCACCTCGACACGGCAGCCCGGTGCCTGACGGCGAATTTCGTGGATCACGTCGACGAAGGCGCTGGCGGCGCCGATGTTGTCGTCATCGCGATTGACGCTGGTGATGACGGCATGCTGCAGTCCCAGGGTTGCGACGGCCTGCGCCACGCGGCGCGGCTCATCGAGGTCGATGGGTTCGGGGCGGCCTTTGGGGACGGCGCAGAAGCCGCAGCGGCGGGTGCAGGTGTTGCCCAGCATCATGAAGGTGGCGGTCTTGTGGTTCCAGCACTCGCCGATGTTTGGGCATTGCGCCGACTCGCAGACGGTGTGCAGATCGAGCGAGCGCGCCAGCTTCTTCAGTTCGTGAAATGTATCGCCCATGGGCGCACGTGCCTTCAGCCACTGGGGCTTTGCGACAGGTTTACGCGGGGCAAGGTCAATCTGGACGAGTTCGATTGCGGCGGCCACTGAGAATATTGTATCGCTGCGCGAAAATGGCGCTATCTCGCACCGGTCACGAGCTCGATGCCCGCAACAACGCTGCGACCGGGCATGGGCACGGCGAAAATTTCCTGATAGGCGGTATTCGTGAGGTTTGCGAAGCGAACGTAGGGGCGAATGCGGCCTGCGCTGCGGGCAACGCCGCTGTCCAATACCGGATAAGGGTCGGCCGCGTAGCGCTGGACGACGCGGAGGCTGCTGTTGATGAGCAGCTCTTTGCCCAGCGCTCCCGTCCATGTGACGACGGCGTTTTGCGAGGGATGCGAAAAGACGTACTTCGACGTCGCGCCGGTGAGAGAACCTTGATCGCCGTGCAGCGCGGTCCAGCCGAGAGTGAAGCGCTGGTGCGTGGATGGAGCGTACTGCACCGTGCTTTCCACTCCGACGAAAGAGATTTGCGTGAGGTTTGTGGCGAAATACGGCTGATCGACTGCGGCGCGAACATAGTCGATGCCATTGCTGACGCGGCGATAGAAGACGGTGCTGGAGAGCAGCAGGCGGGGTGTCGGCGTCCATTCCGGGCCAGCTTCGACGTTCCAGGCTGATTCGGGTTTCAGGTGAGGATTCCCGAAGTTTGCGGGGTCGTGATAGTAGAGGTCGGTGTAGGTGGGCAGCCGGTACGCGTGAGCTGCGCCGCCGCGCAATCGCAGCGAGGGAGTAATCCACCAGGCGGCGCTGGCGCTGGGCGAGAACACGGCGTGCGAACCCTCGATGATTTCTTCACGAGCGCCGAACGATGCGGTTACGCGAGAGTAGGCGCGCAGGCTGAAGTCTGCGTAAAGCGCACCACGGGCGCGGCTGTGAGTGCCGAGGTTCGTGCTGTCGATATGGTCGCGGTCTGCCTCCGCTCCGTAGGCCAGCGTATTGCTGTGCAGAGATTCAACGCGGCGCGCGACCGCTTGCCAGCTGGTCGTGGCATGGTTGTTGGCGTATATGGCTGGCTGGTCTCGGAAGAGGATGAAGTTGTCGGTGTTGCGACGGTAGGCAAACGCTGCATCCGTATTTTTGCCGAACTGTTGCGAAAGCGCGCCGAACCATCCCTTGAGACGCTCCCATGATGGAAAGTTGCCGTAAAACTGATCTGCACCGAACGCACGATCGCTGGCTGCGAGCAAGAGGTCAGAGTCGCCGAGCGCTGTATGCAGGCGTGTGTCGGCGCTGGCCGCCTCGCTGCGGTAATCGCGGTCGGGCAGAAAGCCGGTGGAGCGCGAGCGCTCGGCGGCGACGAGCTCGCTGAAGCTGCCCCGCAGCAGGCCGGCGCGCAGACGCTCTTCATCGCTGCCGAAGTTGCCGCCGCCTGCCGCGAGGCGAAACTCGGACGCGCGCGGGGTGATGGTACGTACATTCGCGACGCCGCCGATGGCGTCTGCTCCGTAGAAGGTTGAGCTCGCGCCATGCAGCACCTCAACGCGATCGATGGCTGTGAGTGGCACGGGCAGGTCAAGGTTGTTGTGTGCGGCCTGCGCGTCGTTCATGCGCAGTCCGTTGAGGAGCACCAGGCTTTGCGCAAAGGTTGCGCCGCGAATGGAGAGGTCGGCCTGCGCGCCGCCGGCTCCGCGCTGGCGGATGTCGACGGAAGGGTCTTCGCGGAGTGCGTCGTTCAGGGTGGGTGTCAGTATCTCGCGGCCGGCGATGGGGAGGATAACGACAGTGCGATCGACCTCTTTCAACGGAAGTGGGTCCGCGGTCCCGGTGACGATTACTGTGTCCTCTATCGACGGGATGATGGGTTGCGGTAGAGACGG
>DATMOZ010000117.1:0-4897 GCA_035567995.1 Acidobacteriaceae bacterium | reverse complement strand
CGACCTGTCGAGTGGGGACTCGACTGGCTTGGAGACTGGATCGGATCTCGCAACCTGGCGCTCGACGGCATGACTGAGATCGAGGCGCTGCTGGCAATCAATCGCGACATTGTCGCCAACGCCGATGCTTTTTACGCGTATCGGACTCCGACGGATTTTCGACTCGAAGAGCGCCACCCCGAACTTTTTCCGACGAATGTGCGCCCCGAGACGCTGGCGCACGACGCGCGGGTAAAGCAAATGGTCGCTGACGGGACAGCCGAAAAAGCGCAGTTCCTGCGCTTCACTTCGCCGATCCGCACTCCGTATCCGGAAAACGATCAGGTAAACGCGCGCTGGTATCCCGCGCCGGAGCACAAGGAGCCCGGACGGCCGCGGCAAGCCATTCTCGTGTTGCCACAGTGGAACGCCGACGCCTTCAGCCACAACGTGCTCTGCACGCTGTTCAACCGCTTCGGTGTCTCAGCGTTGCGCCTGTCGAAGCCGTTCCACGACATTCGCAGGCCGGCGGAGCTGGAACGGTCTGATTACGCTGTCAGCTCCAACGTAGGGCGCACCATCGCTTCGTGCCGGCAGGCGGTTCTCGATATTCGCTCCTGCCTCGACTGGCTCGAATCGCAGGGCTATGAGCATTTCGGGATACTCGGCACTTCGCTTGGCTCCTGCTACGGATTCATCGCCAGCGCGTTCGATGCGCGACTACGCGTCAATGCCTTCAACCATGTTTCGACGTGGTTCGGCGATGTCTGCTGGACGGGACAGAGTACGCGGCACATTCGCGCCGCATACGAACAAGCGGGAATCGATCAGGACACGCTGCGCGAGCTGTTTGTCGGCGTCAGTCCGGCGAGTTATATCGACCGGTTCGCCTGCAAGGCGCCTGAAACGGCAGCGTGGCCGCGCAAACGCTCGCTGCTGATCCACGCGCGCTATGACCTCACTTTCCTGCGCGAGTATTCGCTTCAGGTGGTGCAAGGTTTCGCGGAACGAGACCTCGACTTCGAAGAACACTGCCTGCCCTGCGGCCACTACACCACGGGCGAAACGCCGTTTAAGTACATCGACGGCTACTGGCTGGGATCCTTTGTTTATCGCGCTTTCAAAGCGCTGCGTAGCTAACTTTCGTGCCACTTAGCTACTCAGTAATCTTTGCTCTTGCCGGACGGATTTTAGACTTTTTCGTCACCCTTTCGGTACCCTGTGTAACCGTTTGTGGCGATAACTGAAGTACCTCGTCGTACCGTGTGGTAATCTGCGGCATCTTTCAAAACATGTTTCATTCGGCATGACTGCAAAACTTTAGAGAAGGTTTGCGCAATGAATGCGTTGGACTCTCTGCCTCGACTAAGAAGAGGCTCGCATTGCCTACGGGCTCCTAAGCGCGCCGCGAAACCGGCGCTCCCCGCTTTCTCAATGGCGTTCCAGCCCATCGTGCATGGTGCCGATGGCGGCGTCTTCGCATATGAGGCGCTGGCCCGCGGTTTACAGGGAGAATCCGCCGACTCCGTGTTCGAGCAGGCAGGAACGGCGAACCGCTCGAAGCTTGATGAAGCGTGCCGCGTCGCGGCGATCGAGCTGTCGGCGAAACTTGGTCTGGTTCGCAACGGAGGTCTTCTCTCCATCAACTTCAGCCCGCTGTCCTTTTCGCGTTCTGAGGAGTTCCTGACAGCGACTGTCGAAGCAGCAGCGCGGGTGGGCATGCCGCTCGACCGCATCATCGTCGAAATTACCGAGCACGCGAGTATCAGCAAGGAGCAGCTGGAGGGCATCCTCGACGCAAGCCGGCGCTATGGCTTTGCGACCGCGATCGACGATTTCGGCGCGGGCTTCAATGGGCTGGAGCTGCTCTCGCGCTTTGAGCCTGACATGGTGAAGATCGATATGCAGCTGACGCGTGGAATCCACCTGAATCGGCGGACGCAGAAGATTGTGCAGCGCATCGTGGACCTCTGCCATGAACTGGGTGTGGTCGTAATCGCGGAAGGCGTCGAGAATGAAGGGGAATTTCGCCAGTTGCAGGCGGCCGGAATCGGTCTCTTTCAAGGCTTCCATTTCTGCAGGCCGGCGTTCGAACAACTGATGCAGGGGCCTTTCGACGTTGCACAGCCGGTCGCGTAAAGCGGGCCAGCCAGCGGACGGAAAGGGGAGCTACAATTTCTCCCATGCCGTCCGAAAATCTTTCGCTCCCCCTCGCCACCGTTGATCCTGATGTAGCCGCGGCCATTGACCAGGAAGTGCGGCGCCAGCATGAAGGTCTGGAGATGATCGCGTCTGAGAATTTCGTCTCAGAAGCAGTGCTTGAAGCTGCGGGTTCAGTGTTTACGAACAAGTATGCCGAGGGCTACCCGGGCAAGCGCTACTACGGCGGATGTGAGTTTGCCGACGTGGTTGAGAACCTGGCGCGCGACCGCGCGAAAGAGCTCTTTGGCGCAGAGCATGTGAATGTGCAGCCGCACTCCGGCTCGCAGGCCAATGCCGCGGCGTATATGGCGATCATCGAGCCGGGCGACACGATTCTCGGCCTCGACCTCGCGCACGGCGGACACCTGACGCACGGCCATCGGCTTAATTTTTCCGGCAAGCTGTACAAGGTCGCTTCCTACACAGTCCGTCGCGATACGGAAGTGATCGATTACGACGAGCTGGCTGACATCGCCGAGCGCGAGCAGCCGAAGATGATCATCGGAGGCGGCAGCGCGTATCCGCGGACGTTCGATTTCCCGCGCATGCGCCAGATTGCGGACTCGGTCGGAGCGAAGCTGCTGGTCGACATGGCACACTTCGCCGGATTGGTTGCGGGCGGCGTGCATCCATCGCCGGTGCCGCATGCGGACATCGTGACGACGACGACGCACAAGACGCTGCGCGGGCCGCGTGCCGGAATGATTCTTTCGCGCGAGGAATACGCGAAGGATATTGATCGCTGCGTGTTTCCCGGACAGCAGGGCGGACCGCTGATCCACATCATCGCGGCGAAGGCTGTGGCGTTTAAAGAGGCTCTGCAACCAGGCTTCAGCGAATATGCAACTCAGATTGTTACAAATGCGCAGGTGCTTGCGGAGGCGATGGCCGCGGAAGGTTACCGCGTCATTTCCGGCGGCACGGATACGCACCTGATGCTGATCGATGTGTTCTCGAAGGGAATGCTGGGCTCCGAAGCAGAGCACGCGCTGCATGCTGCTGGAATCACCGTGAACAAGAATGCGATTCCGTACGACACGAATCCGCCGATGAAGCCGAGCGGCATTCGCATCGGCACGCCTGCGCTGACTACGCGCGGAATGAAGGAGCCGGAAATGCGCACCATCGCGAAATGGATCGCGGAGGCGCTGGAGCATCGCAGCGACGCGGCGCGGCTAGAAAAAATTCGCGGCCAGGTGCTCGAGATGGCAGAGCAGTTTCCGCTGTACGGGTGGCGGCGCGTGAACGAGCTGATGCCTGCGCACTAGCAGGTGCACGTCGTGTAGGGCAGAACAGGTTCTTTTCCGCCCGCGACTCTCTGCCTAGTGAAAGCAGTGCGCTCGCGCACACGCGCGACCTGTCTACTTAAACAACTTTTCTATTTGCCGGGGCCGGCCCTCAGGCGGCCACCTTTTCCAGGCCCAAAGGCGGAACACGATTGAGCCATGCCTCTAAGGACGCCGTGTGCTGTCCGGCGCAAACGGGACAGGAAAAAGTGCTGCTGGCACACGCGTCGAAGATGTTTTCGCAGTTAATACAAAAGCGGGCACGTGAAAGTGGAATTTCTACTGTCAATAGTGGCATTGTCACCCTCCTCACGTTAAATCGAGACGCCCTAATAACGGGCTAAGCCATCTGATGTAGACATCAGAAGCAATTGGATGGCCATCCTTTGCCTGTTACCATTGCCTGTTACCATTCAGATGCTGTTTTCCGGCTGCGGGGGAACTCGTTTTCTGACGGAGACAGCAGATTCGGGGCGGCGCAGTTCCAAAATGGGAAACAAGCGAAGCGACAGCGTTAGTAAAGACAGCGTAATAAATCAGCAAGCAGGCCTGTAAGCCGAATTCTGTCTCCGCTTGCGCGGCGACGGTCATTCCTCTAGGCGACGCATTGCTGCGCCGCTCCAGCGGCCTACCCGGAGGTCTGTCGCACTTCTTGCGAAGTGCCGTGCGCGCCGGGCCGGCACGCTCCGCACACGTACTCGTCGAAACGAGCGTTTGCGCGAAATCCCTCCCTATTTGGCCTTGCTCCGTGTGGGGTTTACCCTGCCGACTGCCTTACGGCAGACGCGGTGCGCTCTTACCGCACCTTTTCACCCTTACCCTGCCGCTTGCGCGGTGGGCGGTACTTTTTCTGTGGCACTGGCCGTATCGCAGCCTTGACGCTGCGACCCCGGACGTTATCCGGCACACTGCCCTGCGGAGTTCGGACTTTCCTCTCCTGCTTCATGCTTGCGCATGGAGCAGCAGCGACCGTCCGGCCTGCTTGCTTTGGTCATCTTATCGCAGGCGCGTGGCGGGGATACCCCCCTATATATAAAGGCCCTCCATATTTGATAACAAAGGGCTTATAGCGGCCATATTTGATTCTTAAGGACTTAGCTCTTCCACGAGCTCGTTTTGGTCGTAGAACGCTTTTTGGTAGGACGCTTATTGTTAGTTTAGCAGTTTGGCGGCGCCTGCACGGTAATTTGGCGGGGTTGTTTGTTTTGTTTGATTTGATAGGGATACGAGATCTTCTTCAAGTTCCGAACGGACGAATTGGAGGAACATCAAGGTTTGTGGAAATCCCGGCTTAACGCCTGCCAACGAAATCACGAACCGAGAACAGGCCTAGCTCATGATTAGCCAGCTGAGGACAGGAGTCAGATTACTTGCGAGAAGCGTGTTTATGAGGACTAATCGGCAAACCTGCGGGTGCGCCATCGAAGCGG
>DATMOZ010000116.1:0-3543 GCA_035567995.1 Acidobacteriaceae bacterium | reverse complement strand
CGTAAAGGCGAAGATCTTTGACGCGCTGCTCTACCGGCATTGGACGCGGTACACGGGAACGAAGCGCAGCCATCTCTTTTTGCAATCCATCAGCGAAGGCGCGGCGCGCGATCTTACTCCTGACGCGAAGAACGAAGTGCCAAGCTTCTCGCTCGGCGGCCCGGACGAGTATGTTTTCTCGCCCGACGGAAAAGAAGTTGCGTACACGACAAACACCGATCCAGTGCCGGCGATTTCGACGAACAACGATGTGTTCGTGCTGCGGCTGGATGTTCCGAACGCGAAAGCGGTGCGGATATCGACCTCGCCGGGCAGCGACGTTACACCGCGCTACTCCCCCGATGGCAAGTGGATCGCATGGCGTTCGCAGGCGCGCGCGGGATTTGAGAGCGACCGCTTTCGCCTGATGATGTATGACCGCGAGACGAAAGAGTTGAAGGAGTTATTGCCGCAGTTTGACGCGTGGGTGGACGAACTGGTGTGGGCACCGGATTCGAAGACGATTTATTTCACCAGCGGCAGGACAGGCGAGGTGCCGATCTATCGGGTGAATGCAGATGCGTCGGGACTGCTGCAGATCACCGATAGAGGAGATTACGGTGAGCTGAGCATGTCTCAGGATGGCGACTCGGTCATTGCGACACGGACGACGGTGCAGCAGCCGGCGGAGGTTTTCGCGGTGCGGCCGAATGAACCGCGTGCCGGAGACGCGTCCGCGCACGAGACTCGCGTAATTCAGATCAGTCATCGCAACGACGCGTTGTTGGCGGAACTAAATCTGCCGGAGTGGGAAACATTCTGGTTCACGGGAGCAGCGAAGGCCAAGGTGCAGGGATGGATTACCCGGCCGCCAGGATTTGACGCGGCGAAGAAATATCCGGTGAAAATGCTGATCCACGGCGGGCCGCAGGTTCCGTGGAGCGACGCGTGGAGCTATCGCTGGAACCCTGAATTGATGGCGGCGAATGGGTATGTCGTAATTCAGATCAATCCGCACGGCTCGCCCGGTTACGGGCAGGCGTTTACCGATGAGGTGAGCGGCGACTGGGGCGGAGAACCCTACATCGATCTGATGCGCGGGTTGGATTTCGCTGAGCAGCATTTCCCGTTCATCGATAAGAACCGTGAGTGCGCACTGGGCGCGAGCTATGGCGGCTACATGGTGAACTGGATCAATGGACACACTGACCGCTTCAAGTGCATCGTGTCGCACGACAGCATGTTCAACGCAGAGAGCGCGTGGGGTACGACGGAGGAGCAGTGGTTCAATGACTGGGAATTCAAGGGCAGTCCGTGGCAAAACCGTGCTCTGTACCGGAAGTTCTCGCCGCATGAGTATGCCGCGAAGTTCAAGACTCCGACGCTGGTGATTCACGGGCAACTGGATTACAGGCTGGATGTGTCGCAGGGGTTTGATCTGTTCAGCACGCTGCAGCGGCTGAATATTCCGTCGAAGATGCTCTACTTCCCTGATGAAGGGCACTGGGTGTTGAAGCCGAAGAATTCGCAGTTGTGGAATAAGACGGTGAGTGATTGGGTGGATCAGTGGGTCGGAGAGAAAGCGGCTGCGGCGAAGTAGCCGGCCAGCGAGCCAGCTAGTTAGCGAGTCAGTGTCTTTGGATAACGATGGTATTTAGTCGCGCACGAAAGCCGAAGCAGCCGCTGGGCGAGGCGGCGTTGTTTGAGTATGCGGTGCGAGCGCTGTCCGGGCGCATGCTGACTGTCGCGCAGTTGAAGCGGCGCATGAAGAGTCGCGCGGAAGAGGGCGAGGCTGGCGTGCAGGCGATGGATGCCGTTGTCGCGCGGCTGAAAGATTTGCGCTATCTGGATGACACGCGTTATGCGACCGACTTTACGCGGCTGCGCCAGGCGAATGAAAAATTTGGCAAGCGGCGCGTGCAGCAGGACCTGATGCAGCGCGGTGTTCACAGCGATGTGACCAAGGCCACCGTCGAGCCTGCGTATGAGGACGTGAAAGAAGAGGCGCTGGCGCGGGAGTACCTGGATCGCAAGCGCATGCAGCCGCCGAAGGACGAGAAGGAAACGGCGCGCGTGGTGCGGCGGCTGGTGCGCGCTGGATTTTCGACGAGTTCGATCTTCAAGGTTTTGCGCGCTTGGAAGATCGACGAGGTCGCCCTGGCGGCTGAACTCGAGGCGGCTCTGCTGGAAGATCAGGAGGCGGCGACGCCATCTGAACCGGGCGGGCCTCGCGACGAGTAGGCGGCAGCAGGTCGCGCAGACGCGCGATCAGATGCTGCGCGTCATAGGGCGCGCGCACTTTCACATCATTATCAAAGTAGAGAAAGACATCGCGCGGCGCTGACTGCGGAGACGCCGGGCAGACGCGCTCGGCATCTTCCGGTTCGCTGCCGCTCGCCCATGCGCGGACGCGGCGAGCCCACACGTCGAGTGTGTCGGCGTCGTAGCCGCTGACGTAGAGTTCGCCCTCGCCATGCAGGCGCAGATACATGAAGTCCGAAGTGACGTCCATCAGGCGCGGCCAGCCGACGGTATCTGCGCAGCAGAGTGCGACGTTGTATTTGCGCAGCAGCGCGATGAATTCAGGCGTGCGGAAACTTTCGTTGCGAATCTCCATCGCGTAACGCATCGGCGAGTTCTTTTCTACGGCGAACTCGGCGCGGCCTTTCATGCGGTCTTCGTGCATGCTTGCCATGGACGATGCTTCGAGCGTGGTGCGGGGGAGCATCGCGAAGAAGCCTTCCAGCTGGCCGGCGTCGAACTTGAAGTTTGGCGGAAGCTGCCAGAGGATCGGGCCGAGTTTCGGGCCGAAGCTGAGCAGGCCCGACGCGAAGAAATTTGCCAGCGGCAGTTCTGCATCGCGCAGACGTTTGATGTGCGTGATGAACTGCGGGCCCTTGATGGAGAAGACGAAGTCGTCGGGAGTGGCGGCCTTCCACGCCGCGAAGCTGCTCGGTCGCTGCATGGAATAGAACGTGCCGTTGATTTCTATTGAGGGGAAAATTTCGGCCGCATAGGCGAGTTCTTTTTTCTGGCTGAGGTCGTCGGGGTAGAAGACGCCGCGCCAGGGCGCGTAGGTCCAGCCGGAGATGCCGATGCGGACTGTGCCGGGCTGAGTTGCGTCGGACATGTCATTGTCTTCGACTCGCTTCGGGGTTGCCGGGTTGCGCTGCGGTTGCAGAAAGTTCTTTTGTTCGCAGGCAGCGCGGGCAGGCCGAGAGCATGTTGGTTGCTAGACTTGAAGGGTATGCAATATCAGTCTGCCGATCAGATCCGTGAAACATTTCTGCGTTTTTTTGAGACGAAGGGGCACCGGCGCGTGCACTCGTCTTCTCTCGTGCCTGCGAACGACCCGACGCTGCTGTTTACCAATGCGGGGATGAACCAGTTCAAGGATGTGTTTCTTGGGCTGGAGAAGCGGGATTACTCGCGCGCGACGACTTCGCAGAAATCCGTGCGGGCCGGCGGCAAGCATAACGATCTTGAGAATGTCGGATTCACGCGGCGGCACCACACATTTTTTGAGATGCTCGGCAATTTCAGCTTTGGCGACTATTTCAAGCG
>DATMOZ010000115.1:0-18212 GCA_035567995.1 Acidobacteriaceae bacterium | reverse complement strand
CCCTCCTATACCCGGTTCGCCAAATTTCTGGAGACACAATACATTCCGAAGGCACGCATCGACCCGGGCCTGTGGGCCATGCCGGGTGGTGATGACTACTATGCATTTCGCGTGAAGCAAAGCACAACGACGAACCTCACTCCCGAAGAAGTACATCAGCTCGGTCTGAAGCAGGTGGCGGAGATCGAGCCGCAACTCATGGCCGTGGTACATGGCCTCGGTTTCAACGACCTGAAGAGCTTTCATGAAGCGCTGCTGACGAACCCGAAGGAGCATGCGCAGAGCGGCGATCAGTTGCTTGCGCTGTACAAGCACTACGCCGACCAGATGCAGGTCAAGCTACCGACGCTCTTCAACAAACTGCCGAAGACGCCACTTGCCGTTGTGCCAATGCCGGGATACAGTTCCGCGGATCAGGTTCCCGCGGACTATCAGCACGGCACGGCGGATGGCTCACGCCCCGGTTGGATACGCGTCAACACCTCGAACGCCGACAAACGCCTGCTGACACAGGTAGAAGCGATCGCCTACCACGAAGGCGTCCCCGGGCATCATCTCCAGATTTCGCTCGCGCAGGAGCAGACTGATCTCCCGGAATTCCGCCGCTATCTGGACTTCACGGCCTACACTGAAGGCTGGGCTCTGTACTCTGAGCGCCTCGGCAAAGAGGTGGGCTTCTACACCGACCCCTACAGTGAATATGGGCGTCTTGAGAATGAAATGTGGCGCGCGGTGAGACTGGTCGTTGATACAGGCGTGCATTACAAGCATTGGACGCGGCAACAGATGGTCGACTATTTTCATGCTCACACCGCCATGGACGAAATCAATGTTCAGACGGAAGTTGACCGCTACATTGCGTGGCCGGGTCAGGCGCTGGGATACAAGATCGGGCAGCTCAAAATCCTCGAACTGCGAGCGCGAGCGCAGCAGCAACTCGGCGCGCAATTCGACATTCGCCGGTTCCACGACCTGGTAGTCGAAGGCGGAGCACTTCCCATGGATGTTCTAGAACAACGTGTCAACGAATGGATCGCAACACAAAAGGGTATCTCGCCAAACCCACCTGCGACCCCGTCAAGTCAAGTGAGATGACCATCGCCGCTCAGTTGCGCGAAGAACCTGCATTACACAACGTGACGTCTCGTGCTCTCGTTCGCTTCTCGTGGGCGGTTGTCGGCTGGAATGTTTTGATTATTCTGTGGGGTGCTGTAGTCCGCGCCACCGGATCAGGAGCCGGTTGCGGGAATCACTGGCCACTCTGCAATGGCGTTATAGTCCCTGTCAATCCGCGTGTCGACACCCTGATCGAGTTCACCCATCGTGTAACCACCGGCCTCGCTCTGCCATTGGTCATCTGGCTTCTCGTGTGGACATTTCGTGCGACCACCCGGGGCGCGCTCCCGAGAGTGATGGTGTCATTAAGCCTCGCGCTGACGTTGAATGAAGCGCTTCTCGGTGCGCTACTGGTCAAGCTCGGCTACGTCGCCGGCAACCAATCCATGGCGCGGGCTGCCTTTCTCTCGTTGCATCTGACCAACACGCTGCTGTTAGTCGCCGCACTGACCATGACCGCTACTTCTCTAGGTCGAGGACTGCGGCGCAACCAGATCGCGCTCGAGCGCAAATCGACCCCGATAGCACTGCTCGCTTTATTCAGCACTGTTTTTGTTGGCGTAACCGGTTCGCTTGCCGCGCTGGGCGATACTTTATTTCCCTCGCGCAGCCTCGCAAGCGCATGGCACGAGGATTTCTCTGCGAACGCCTATTTCCTGCTGCGGATTCGCTGGTTTCATCCCGTATGCAGCGTCATCGCCGCGGTCTTCATCGCGTGGCTGATCTCAATCGCGTGGCGCAGGCTAGAGCAGCCATACGCACAGGCTGTTGCGGCGCTACTGGCGCTCCAGTTCGCGATCGGCATCGCCGATGTACTGCTGCTCGCCCCGGTCACACTGCAGATCCTGCACCTGCTGTTAGCGAATCTCTTCTGGATCGCGCTCGTATTGCTCGCCTCGCGAGTATCCATCCGCCAGATTAAAACGACGTAGACCTTTGCTATTTCTGCGACTTTCGTCGGCAGTGGCACGTCAAACGTCGCATGGGCCCACAGAGTCGAAAAGGGTTTTACACTGAAGTCTCTCTTGTGCCATTGAATTCTCCCTTTGTCCTTCACTGCTAGGAGTGTTGCATGTGGATTGTCCGCCTCGCGCTGCGGAGGCCGTACACATTTGTTGTCTTGTCGCTCCTGCTGCTGATCCTCGGTCCGCTCGTTATCTATCGGACTCCGACCGATATTTTTCCCAACATCAATATCCCTGTAATCAGCATCATCTGGAACTACAGCGGCTTGTCGGCCGATCAGATGGCGAACCGCATGATCTCGCCCTTCGAGCGCTCGACCACTACGACGGTCAACGACATTGAGCATATTGAATCGCAGACACTGCCTGGCATCTCAGTCGTCAAGATCTTTTTCCAATCATCGGTGAATCTCGGTCAGGCGCTCGCCCAGGTCACAGCGATTTCGCAAACGCAGTTGCGCCAGTTTCCTCCCGGCACAACTCCGCCGTTGGTTATCGTCTACAACGCATCCAGTGTGCCGGTGATCCAACTGGGTCTCTCGGGTGAAGGACTGTCGGAGCAACAGCTTTTTGATTACGGCCAGAATTTCCTTCGCTCCCAGCTCGCGACAGTGCAGGGAGCTTCGATTCCCTTCCCCTATGGCGGCAAGCAGCGGCAGATACAAGTCGATCTCAATCTCTCAGCATTGCAAAGCAAAGGGCTATCGCCGAGTGATGTCGTCAATGCGATCAGCGCTCAAAATCTGATCGTCGGCGCCGGCACGGCAAAGATCGGTCAATATGAATATGCAGTTGAAACGAACTCGTCTCCAACCACAATCGAAGCGCTGAACTACCTTCCAATAAAAACCGTAAACGGCGCCACGGTCTATATCCGTGATGTGGCACAGGTGCGCGACGGCTATCCTCCGCAAACCAATATCGTGCGAGTGGATGGCCAGCGCGCTTCGCTGATGACGATTCAGAAGTCAGGCAGTGCCTCCACACTGGACATCATCGCTCGCGTGCGCGAACGCCTGCCGGTGGCCGCCGCAAGTCTGCCTCAGGCGCTTAGAATCACGCCCCTGGCCGACCAGTCAATCTTTGTTCGCGGGGCCATCAGTGGAGTTACTCGCGAGGCCATCATCGCCGCATGCCTCACCGGACTGATGATTCTTCTCTTCCTGGGAAGCTTCCAGTCAACCGTGATCATCGCGATCTCGATCCCGCTATCGATCCTTTCGTCGCTCCTGATACTCAGCGCCCTCGGCGAAACGATCAACATTATGACGCTCGGCGGACTCGCGCTTGCGGTCGGCATCCTCGTCGACGATGCAACCGTAGAAATCGAGAACATCAACCGCAACCTTGAAGAAGGCAAGGAAATTGAACAGGCCATCCTAGACGGAGCCGCGCAAATAGCTGTGCCGGCCCTGGTATCGACTCTGGCCATCTGCATTGTCTTTGTGCCGATGTTCTTCCTCACAGGCGTATCGCGATACTTGTTTGTGCCGTTGGGAGAGGCGGTTGTCTTCGCGATGCTCGCTTCCTATTTCCTCTCGCGCACGATTGTGCCAACGCTGGCGAAGTATCTGCTGAAGGTGCACTCAGAGGAAACAGAGGAGAAGCATCGCCAAAGCCGCAACCCTCTCGTTCGCTTCCAGCGCAAATTCGAAGAGCTTTTTGAACGCTTTCGCGGCGGTTATCGAAACCTGCTCGTCGATTGTCTTGAGCACCGGCAAATCTTCATAATCTGCTTCTTCGCGTTCTGCCTGCTGTCCGGCTTTTTGTTTCCATGGCTGGGAAGAGATTTCTTTCCCAGCGTTGACAGTGGACAGTTCAAGTTGCACCTGCGTGCGCATACAGGAACCCGGATAGAAGAAACCGCGCGCATCTGCGATGAAATCGACAAAACCATTCGCGACGTCGTTCCAAAGAACGAGCTCGCCACGATAATCGACAATATTGGCGTTCCGTACAGCGGCCTGAATCTCTCCTATAGCAACTCTGCCCCCGTAGGGCCCGGAGATGCTGACATCCTCGTCTCACTGGAAGAAAAGCACCGCCCAACGATCGACTATCAACGGCGTTTGCGTACCGTGCTCGCAGAGAAGTTCCCGAGCGTCAGCTTCTACTACCTGCCGGTCGATATTGTCAGCCAGATTCTCAACTTTGGATTACCGGCGCCCATTGATGTTCAGGTTATTGGCAATGATCAGCTTGCTGATCGACAGATCGCCGATCGCATCCTCGCTCGTTTGCGTGACGTCCCCGGTGCGGTCGATCTCCACATTCAGCAGCCCTTCGACGAGCCCATGCTGACCGTAAACGTGGACCGTACGAAAGCACAGCAAGTCGGCTACTCTCAGCATGACGTTGCCCAGAACCTCCTCGTGTCACTCAGTGGCAGTTTCCAAACCACCCCTACGTTCTTCCTCAATCCTCAAAACGGGGTGAGCTACAACATCGCCGTACAAACGCCACAATACGAAACGGATTCACTGCAAAGCCTGGCCAACATCCCCGTGACCGGTGGAGGTTCCCCGCCGCAAATCCTTGGAAATCTCGCCACAATCGTGCGTGGTGCAGAGGAAGGTACAGTGACGCACTACAACGTGCAGCCAGTCGTTGACGTGTACGGAAACGTTGATCGCACTGACCTCGCCGCCGTCGCGACAGAGGTGAAACGGATCGTAGGCGATGAAGAGAAAAAACTGCCGCGCGGAACGCAGATCACGGTTCGTGGACAAATCCTCACGATGCGATCTTCGTATGTAGGGCTGATTGCGGGACTCGTTTTCGCCATAGGCCTCGTGTATCTGTTAATCGTAGTCAACTTCCAGTCCTGGAAGGATCCGTTCATCATCATCGCCGCGTTGCCCGCCGCGATTACAGGAATTATCTGGTTTCTCTTTCTCACTAACACTCACGTCAGCGTGCCCGCATTGACTGGATCCATCATGTGTATGGGCGTGGCCACTGCGAACAGTATTCTTATCGTCTCCTTTGCAAAAGAGCAGATGTTCGGTGGAAAGAATTCGGTTGATGCTGCCCTGAACGCGGGATTTACGCGCTTCCGGCCCGTACTGATGACTGCGTTGGCGATGATCATAGGCATGGTTCCAATGGCGCTTGGACTGGGAGAGGGGGGCGAGCAGAATGCTCCGTTAGGACGTGCAGTGATCGGCGGTCTTCTTTTCGCCACGGCTGCGACGCTTTTCTTCGTACCGGTCTTCTTCAGCATCATGCACCGTCACGAGAAGCCCCTTCAAACTTCGCCGGACGAGCAAAGCACCGGGACCGAGGCATTAGATAATTAGATGAAAGAAACTCACGTGCAAGGTCAGAACCTCAACAATGCTGGACCGCCACCCCGCCGCAGACGCTGGGCCTTGTGGCTTGCTCCTGTTGTACTCATCCTCTTGGTTCTGTGGGGAATTCTGCCTCGCATCCAGGCGCGACGCGAGCTCCGCGAAGACACGCGTCGCAACGCCGCGACTGCCGTTGTCGCTGAAAAGCCGCAGAAGGGGCAACCGGCCCAGGAAGTCCAATTGCCGGGAAATGTACGCGCGTTTATGGACGCGCCCATCTATGCGCGCACCAATGGGTATCTGCGCCACTGGTATGCCGATATCGGAACGCGTGTTCGCAAAGGGCAACTGCTGGCAGAGGTTGAGACGCCAGAGGCGGATCAGCAGCTTGCTCAGGCTCGTGCCGATCTGGCAGTGGCCCAAGCGAATGCGGCCTTGTCACAGACCACCGCTGCGCGCTACCAGGGCTTGCTGCAGAGCGACTCCGTCTCAAAACAGGACACCGATAACGCTGTAGCGTCTGCCCGGGCACAATCCGCGGCGGTTGTCTCCGCCGAGGCAAACGTAAGAAGGCTTGGGGAGTTGCAAGGGTTCCAAAGAATTGAAGCTCCCTTTGACGGAGTCATTACTGCACGCAACACCGACGTCGGCCAACTGATCAACTCGGGCGCGGGTGGTACGGAATTGGAACTGTTTCACATCGCGGCCGTAAACACACTGCGTGTGTTCGTGAACCTGCCCGAGGCTTACACGTCCGATATTAAAATCGGCATGCCGGCAACGCTGACCGTGCCGGAGAGAAAGGATCGCAGCTTCACCGGCACCCTTGTCCGCACCGCCAATGCGATCGATCCTGCCTCGCGCACTCTGTTGGTTGAGGTCGACGTCGACAACCGTCTAGGCCAGCTGCTCGCCGGATCGTATGCAGAAGTCCACTTCCACGTGAAGTCCACGTTGCCCTCTCTAATGGTTCCTGTGAGCGCGTTGCTCTTCCGCGCAGAGGGCCTGCGCATTGCCATCGTCGGCCCTGACAATCGAGCAAAACTTGTGCCAGTCACCGTTGGTCGCGACTACGGCACGCATATCGAAGTGCTTTCAGGCATCGGTCCAAACGATCTGGTGATCGACAGCCCGCCCGACTCCCTCCTCGACGGTGAAGAGATACGAGTTGTCCAGCGACAGACGCAGCCCACTCATGCTGAGAATGGAAAAGGCCCGGCGCCGCAGCGCCTCACGCCCAGCATCCCACCCGCACGGGTTGCGAACGCACATACAGGAGACGGCAGCAAGTGAGTCGCACGTCCACCAACCTCATCACATCATGTGGTGCGATTACGCTGTTGTGGCTCGCTGGCTGTACGGTCGGGCCAAACTACAAGCGGCCGCAGACGCAGGCTCCCCCTGCCTACAAAGAAACCGCGCCTGGTTGGCAGGTGGCCCAACCCAACGATGCAATGCAACGCGGCAAATGGTGGGAGATTTACAACGACCCGACACTCAACGCGCTCGAGGAACACGTCACTGTCTCGAACGAAACACTGAAGGGGGATGCAGCGCGATACGACGCTGCGCGCGCAGCCGTGCGTCTCGCCCGCTCGCAATACTTCCCCACCGTAAGTGTTGCACCGCAGGCAACCACTGCCCGGCAGTCGACAAATCGGCCGCTGGCACGCAACGCAGGCGCGCTCCAACCGATCACGAACTACAACGACATACTGCTTCCGCTCGATGCAAGTTGGGAGCCCGATCTCTGGGGCCGGGTAAGGCGCACAGTTCGCCAATCCGCTGAAACCGCGCAAGCCAGCGCAGCTGATCTGGAGAATGCCTCACTGAGCCTGCACGCCGAACTCGCGATGGACTATTTTCAGTTGCGCAGCTTAGACAAGCAGAAGCAATTACTCGACGAGAATGCGGCCGCCTTCCAAAAAACCGTGGAGCTGACCGAAAATCGATTCCACGGCGGCCTCGCGTCTGACCAGGACGTCCAACTGGCGCGCACCCAACTCGCAACCACAGTGGCGGAGGGCATCGATGTCGGAGTCGCGCGTGCGCAATTCGAGCATGCAATTGCCGTACTAACCGGACAGCAGCCCGAACAGGTCGCTCTGGCATTGTCGCCGCTCGAGGCACTCCCACCCGCCATACCTCTGGGTCTTCCCGGGGAGCTGCTGGAGCGCCGTCCCGACATCGCCGCCGCCGAGCGCCGCATGGCCGCGGCAAACGAACAGATCGGCATCGCGCGAGCGGCTTACTTCCCCAACCTCCTGATTTCTGCAAGTGGCGGCGTAGAGAGCGGCGGTTTCAACAATTTGTTCTCAGGTTCAAGCGGCCTGTTTGCTGTCGGCGGCACGCTCACCCAAACGCTTTTCGATGGAGGCGCACGGCGCGCGGCAACCGAGCAGGCCCGCGCCAATTACGACGCCACCGTCGCCGACTACCGTCAAGACATACTCACGGCCTTCCAGCAGGTCGAAGACAATCTCGCCGCCCTCCGCATTCTCGAGCAGGAGCAAACCGCGGAGCAGGTAGCTGTTACGGCGTCACAGCGTTCCGTTGAGCTTTCGCTGAATCGTTACAAGGGCGGCGTAGCGGCTTACATTGAAGTATTGACGGCCCAGTCAAACTCTCTGACGAGTCAGCGCACCGCGACAGACATTCAAGGGCGGCGCATGACGGCGAGCGTGGAATTGATTAAGGCATTGGGCGGCGGCTGGAATTCAAGCAAACTGCCAAACCCGTACTAGGGCCGGACAACGCAGCCTGCCACAATGCCATCAACCTGCGTGGAGGCGTTGACTCCGTGGCTGCACTTAATCTCTACGAGAAAAAACGAAATTTCGGCAGTACCCCGGAGCCCGACGCGACCCCCGCAAAATCCGACGGACAAAAGAAGCTGATCTTCGTAGTGCAGCGTCACGACGCTTCCCGCCTCCACTACGACTTTCGCCTCGAAGCAGATGGAGTGTTGAAGTCCTGGGCCGTCCCGAAAGGCCCCAGCCTGAATCCCGCCGACAAGCGGCTCGCGATGATGGTAGAAGATCATCCGATCACCTACGCCACCTTCGAAGGCGAGATTCCCGAGGGCAACTACGGCGCTGGCACAGTCGAGATCTGGGACAGCGGTACTTACACTCCTCTCGGCGACGAGCCTGTTTCGAAACAAATTGAAAAGGGAAATCTTAAAGTTTCTCTCAACGGAAAAAAGCTGCGGGGAGAATTCGCTCTTGTCCGCATCAAGGGCAAAGACAAGAGCGGCGATCCCTGGCTCCTGATCAAACACAATGATGAGTACGCTGATCCGGATGCGCCAACCGCCGCGGATCAGGACGTCGACCGCCCGCATGTTCCAAAGTCGAAAAGAAGACTCTCCAGCCCTGCATCGCGAACAGTCGGCGCAAGTCGTCCCAAAGGAAAAGATCCCTTCCCCACAGACGTCACACCGATGCTTGCGCAGCCCGCCGAAACCATCCCCAAGTACGGCAATTGGCTCTACGAAATCAAGTGGGACGGCGTCCGCGCTCTGTGCAGTGTGCGCAATGGCAAAGTGGACTATGAAAGCCGCAACGCCCTCACTCTAACGCGCCAGTTCCCTGAACTCGCCGCTCTGCCCAAACACCTGCGTGCGTCCGACGCCCTGCTCGACGGCGAAATTGTCATGCTCGACGACGAAGGCCGCTCTGATTTTCAAGCACTGCAACCGCGCATAATGGCACGCATGCTCCACGAGAAAAATCCGGAAAAAGAGTGGAGCAAGGGCCGCGCCGCCACCCTCGCGCTCTTCGATTTGCTCTACGTTGACGGCGAAGATATCCGCAAGCGTCCGCTCAGTTATCGCAAGCAGCGTCTGCAACAGCTTCTTAAGGCTGATGCGACGTTCCGCTTTTCAAGTCATGTTGAAGGCGACGGCGAGGCGTTGCTTGAGGTGGCTAAAGAAAAACGCCTCGAAGGCATCGTCGCCAAAGCAACAGCTAGCGTGTACGAGTCGCGAAGAAGCTCGTCCTGGCTCAAGATCAAAATTGTCCAGGAGCAGGATTGCGTCATCTGCGGCTACATTGGTGGGAAGCGTGAAGCCTTTGGATCTTTGATTCTCGGCATTTACGACAATGGCAAACTGATCTACGCCGGCAACGTTGGAACGGGCTTCAGTGAACGTGAGGGCGCCCGCCTGCGGAAACTCATGGATCCCTTCATCACAAAGAAAGCGCCGTTCGCAGATCCGCCGAGGCTCCCGGCCGCCAACCCGGTGCATTGGCTCAAGCCCAAACTCGTTTGCAGGATCAAATATTCCGAATGGACCTCCGACGGCAAATTGCGCGCTCCGGTCTATCTCGGATTGCGCGACGACGTGAAGCCGACAGATTGTGTCCGTGAAGAGAAAGCCGCGACTCAATCGATGCCCGACACGAAGACGGTCAAAGACCCTCCGAAGAACTCACCCGTGGAGAAAGAGCCACGGACAGAAAAGCCGCCGAGAACGAAGAAACCGGAACCGGAGAACAACCCGCAGCCGCAGACTGAGCCCACGCCCACCGATCTTCTGGCTCTCGTCACGCACCCGGAGAAGATTTACTTCCCCGAAGACGGAATAACCAAGGGAGACGTGGCTCGCTACTACTACGACGTTGCCGACGTCATCCTGCCCCATCTTAAAGACCGGCCCCTTTCACTGAAGCGCTATCCCGGCGGCATCAATACGAAACCCTTTTTTCAGAAGCACGTGAGAGCCGGCATTCCGGAATCTATGGTGGCGAAAGGCGAAGACGGAGAGGAATACATCGTCTGCAACACCAGGGAAGACCTCGTCGTCCTCGCCAATCTAGGCTGCATTGATCAAAACCCCTGGATGAGCCGCATCGGCTCGCTCGATTCGCCCGACTACATTCTGGTCGATCTCGACCCCTTCGAATGTGCATTCACCAAGGTGATCGAAGCGGCGATTGAAGTTCGCAAAATCCTGGAGAAGTGCGGACTGCGAGCTTTTCCTAAGACCACCGGTGGTGATGGTCTGCACATCTTCATTCCGCTTAACGGAAACTACACCTACGATGATGCCCGTATGTTTGCTGAGGTTCTGTCGCTCACCGCAGCGCAGCAGAAGCCAGCACTCTTCACCACCGGCCGCGCAATCGCGTCGCGACAAAAAGGTCGCGTTTATTTCGACTATCTCCAGATCGGACACGGAAAGACAATCGCCTCGGCGTATTCCCTGCGCGCCTACCCACACGCGCCCGTTTCAATGCCGCTTGATTGGAAGGAGCTCACACCGAAGCTGACGCCCACCACCTTCACCATAAAGAACGCAAGAGAGCGTATTGCGAAACGCGGCGACTGCTTCGCGGATGTACTCACGCTCAAGCAATCGCTCACTAAGCCTCTCGCAGTTCTGCGCAAGATGTACGAGGCAGGTAAAGCCTAACCTGCCTTGCGCTTCTTCGCTGCGACCGCCCTCTGCGGCGGCTTCTTTTCCTCGGCGCCAGCGGCCACCTTCTCTCGCTGATCGAGACTCTTCTTGAGAGCATCCATCAAATCGATGACTGGAGCGAGCTTGCGCTGAGGCGTCGCACTTGGCTCAGCGTGACCCTCTGCGCGGCTTTCGATCAGTTCCAGAACGCGCGCCTCGTACTCATCCTTGAACTGTTCAGGATGAAACGGCTTCTTCAGCGCTTCAGCGAACTGTTCAGCAAGCTTTACTTCCTGCTCTTGCAGCTTCACTTCCGTCGGTTGCCCATACTCGGCCACGGCACGCACTTCGTTCGGGTAGTAGATCGTATGTAGAGCGAGCCCGTTTCCATACGGCCGCAGTACGACGATCCTTTCCCGCGAATGCAGTGTCACCTTCGCAATTGCGGCGAGCTTTGACTCCTTCATCGTCTGCAATAGAAGCGCATATGGGCGCCGGCCCGCCTCTTCAGGCACCGAGTAGTACGACGTCTCGTAGTAAATAGGATCGATGTCTTCCAGATCGACAAATTGCACGATCTCCATCGTTGACGATGATTCAGGAGCAAGAGCCTTCAACTCTTCTTCCTTGAAGATCAGGTTGCGCTCTTTGTCCAGCGGGTAGCCCTTCACCAGTTCCTTCCGTTCCACCACGCGTTCGCAGTGTGGGCAAAAGAGCTGCTGTTTGATACGCGTGCCGCAGACCTCATGCACTTGGTTAAAGCTGATGTGCTCGTCGCGGGCCGCGACATAAAGCCGAATAGGGACTGTCACCAAACCAAAAGAAACATAGCCTTTCCAGACCGTTGAAGCCATTCAATCGCCTCCGTTATCGTCGGTTCTTCCCGCTCGCCGTGTCTGCGCTCGTAGTGCTGTCGTTTGGGGCCGATGGATTTATCTGGCCTTCGCGGTTCTCGGGAGTATTGCTCACAACGTGAGTCTCCCCCGGTCCCGCAGTTGCTGGATTATCGCCGCGCGGGCCGGAAGGCTGCACCGCGCTGCGGTTCGCCTCCGGTTTGCCAGGCTGCATAGATTTCTGTGCGTCGTTAGAACCCATCGAAGTTGCGCGCTATGCTGTGCGCCCTCGCAGGAAGTGAAACACGATTGAGATTATCGCGAAAATGATAAGAAGGTGAATAAAGAAACCGGCAACGTGAAATACCAAAAAGCCGCAAATCCATGCGATTAGCAGCAGAACAGCCAAGCCTAGAAGCATAGTTCCTCCACTCGAAAGTCCATTTCGAGAGCAGGCGTTAAGCCCTCTCTCCGCACACTGTGATGCAAGTTCGCTGTGCGCAGAGGCTTACGGACCCGCCTTCGGTGTTATGAGCGCAGGTTCGCTATTTCGCCGAAACTTCGCTATTCAGCGCGGTGTTCCATGTTCAGCTGCGCCATACGTCGCACAATCGCCGGGTCGAATGACGGGAGAACCAATGCATCCAGGTCCAGGAACTGGCGGATGATCGGATCCTGACTCGCCATAAATTGTTCGAGCGTTCCGAAAAAATGCGCCTTCGCCTGGTGCAAAAACATGATTCTGTCCGCAAGCCGCTCTGCGAAACGCATGTCGTGTGTCACGACAATGCTGGTCAGGTTCAATTGATGCTTCAGCTTTTGGATCAAGTTTCCCAGCAGCCGACCCATCAGCGGGTCGACCATCGTCGTAGGCTCGTCGTACAGGATGCCCTCCGGCTGGGCAGCGAGAGCTCGCGCAATTGCGACAGACCTCTTCATGCCCGTAGATAGGTCCGACGGCAGCAAATTTGCCATGCCTGCGACGCCCACCATTTCAAGCAGGCCATTTACAACTTGCTCAATCTGATCCTCAACCAGTTCTCGGCGCTCGCGCAGTGGAAATGCAATGTTCTCGCCTACAGTCAATGAGTCGAAGAGAGCGCCGTTCTGAAACACCATCGTCACTTTCTTGCGTATCGGCTGCAGCTGTTCTTCGTCATAGCCAGTGATGTCCTCGCCAGTAATCAGCACGCGCCCGGAATCCACCCTGAGAAATCCCATGATCGTCTGTAGCGAAACCGATTTGCCGACACCGCTGCGACCGAGAATGCAAAGCGTCTCTCCAGGCATTACAAAAAAACTGACATCATCCAGCACTTGCAGCGAACCGAATGCTTTTGAGACATGCTCGAACGCAATGAAGGGTGTCTCTCGCGGTGGCACGTCACCTGGCAAGACATCGAGGTCTACAGGCTGTTCAACCGCATCGCCGGTGACGACGATCGGAGCATTCGCGATTTGGTCAGGACTCATGACGGCAGTGCCTCATGGCCATCATATTCGGCAACATCTTCCGGCGTGTTCAGATTTGCAAATTGATCCAGCCCGCGCATCGGCATGAAGATCAGCCGCGACCCAGCCGCGCCCTCGAGTGCGCGCAGCACCTTTCGCTCACCACTCAACATTTGCTGCGCCAAACCATCATGCAGTGTTCGATGCAGCACGACACAAAGCGGCTGTGGGATGCCGTCAGCAAGCGGCACGAGACCCAGCGCATCACTTTCTCTCGCTGCGTCCAGCATCTGCGTCAAAGTTTCGGCGGACATCTCCGGCACGTCGACCGGCATAAACAGCGCCCATTCTCGCGTGCAATGCCCAGTACCCGCGACCAGGCCCGCCACCGGTCCGACACCAGACGCCACATCTGCAACGATCTCGGCGAAGTGCGCGAGATCCGGGCGATCCCCGACTATAGCCACCTCAGACACGACCTTTCGCATGGTGCCGAGAGCCCGCTCGACCAGCGTCTCGCCGCGAACTCGCAACAGTGCTTTGTCCTGACCCATGCGCCGGCTGCGTCCGCCGGCCAGCACGTATCCAAAGGCATCGTCGCGAGCCACCGGTTATTCTCCGAGGCGACCTAAAAACCGGATGATCGACTCAATCCCCCGGTAGAAATTCGCAAGATGAAATTTCTCATTCGGCGCGTGCAGATTATCGTCAGGCAAACCAAATCCCATCATGACAGTCGGAATGCCGAGATGCTTCTGAAAATCTCCCACAATCGGCACCGATCCGCCCGAGCGAATGAACACCGTGTCTTTGCCGAATACTTCGCGCAGGGCCTCAGTCGCCGCGTGTACAAAACGGTTATCCGTATCCATCACCACTGCTTCTGCCGAGTGAATCATTTTCACCGTCACCGAAATGCCCTTCGGCGCCAGCGACTCGACATACGCCTTATACGCAGCGAACACCTTCTCCGGCTTCATATCCGGGACCAGCCGCATCGAGATCTTCGCCGTGGCCTTCGCAGGAATCACCGTCTTGGCCCCCGCGCCGATGAAGCCTCCGGGCATGCCGTGAACATCGAGCGTGGGCCGCGACCATGTGCGTTCCAGCACGGAATACCCGCTTTCCCCAGTCAACTCGCTCGAACCCACTTCGCTCTGCCGGTAGTGCTCCTCATCGAACGGCAACGACTTCCACGCCTTTAACTCAGCTTTCGTCGGCGTCTTCACGTCGTCGTAAAAGTGCGGAATCAGGATGCGCCCATCAGCATCCTTCAACTGCGCGATGATCTGCGCCAGGGCGACGAAAGGATTCGGCGCAGCGCCGCCGTACATACCGGAGTGAAGATCAACGCTCGCCCCGCGGGCCTCCACCTCTGTGTAGATCATCCCCCGCAGCCCCACACACAGCGTAGGCAAGTCCGGCGCGAACATTTCTGTGTCAGACACAAGAGCAAAATCAGCCTTCAACTCAGCCCCATGCTCCCGCAGATACGTCGCAACGCCCTCCCCACCAACCTCTTCCTCTCCCTCAATCAGCACACGCACATTGACCGGAAGCTTTCCGCCGTTCGCCTTGAACAGCGATTCCAGCGCTTTCACATGCATGTACATCTGGCCCTTATCGTCTACCGCACCGCGCGCATAAAGATTTCCATTGCGCTCCGTCGGCTCAAAAGGCGGGTTGGTCCACTCATCAAGCGGATCGGGCGGCTGCACGTCATAGTGGCCATAGCAAAGCGCTGTAGGCTTGCCGCTGGCATGCAGCCAGTCGCCGTAAACCAGTGGGTGGCCTGCCGTCTCAATCAGCCGGACATTTTCGATCCCGATCCGCTTCAGCTCGGCCGCGACTGTCTCCGCCGCCTTCCGGACGTCATTTTTGTGTTCCGGCAGCGTCGAGACCGACGGAATCCGCAGCAGGGCCTTCAGTTCTTCCAGGAAACGCGGCTCATTCTGGCGCGCGAAATCAACAGCACTTAGGGTGGCGTTCATACTGTCTCCAATTCTCTAATACCGTGGCACCGAAGGATCGATGGTTTTTGACCACTGGTCAATCCCCCCGGCGAGTGACTGCGCATGCTCAAATCCCTGATTCCTCAGCCAAACTGCCGTGTTCAGCGAACGCACACCGTGATGGCAATAAACGATAATAGGGACATCCGGATCCAGTTCCTGATGAGCGCGGGAGGGCACATCTCCCATAGGCATCAGCACGCTCCGGTCCAGGTGGCCGATTTGGTGTTCCCAGGGCTCTCGGACATCCAGCAGGACGAAATCGTCTTTGCCGGTCTTTTGCAATTCGGCCAGTTCGGCGGCACTAATTTCTAGGGACAACATGCTGTTTCAGCATACATTCCAATGAGACGCGTTGTACCTGAGCGGTCTACCATGAAAGAAACCATGTTTTTGAGAGGATCACACCCTGAGCGCGGCAACCACGACAGCAGCACGCAGTAAAGTCTTAATTGTCGAAGACGAGATGAACGCACGTCTGGGGCTGGCAGAGCTGGTCTCCGGCTGGGGCTATCGCACTGAAGTTGCCGAAGACGGCTTCCAGGCGCTGGAAAAAATTCAAACCTGGGGCCCCGCCGTCGTCCTCACCGACATGAAGATGCCGCGGATGGACGGCATGGAACTGCTCAACCGTCTCCGCGAGGCAGGAAGCCCCTGCACTGTAGTCGTGATCACTGCTCAGGGCTCGATCGACAGCGCCGTCGAAGCCATCAAGCTCGGTGCATACGATTTCGTCCAGAAGCCGATCGACGCAACTCGTTTGCGCACTACGCTCGCCAACGCCGCGCGGCAGCGCGACACGGAGCAGGAACTCGATCGCACTCGCCGCAAGCTGCGCGACACCGGCGTTCTCGGCTCTCTCGTGGGCACCTCGCGCAAAATGCAGGAAGTCTTCGCCCTGGTCGAACAGATCGCTACATCCGATGTCTCAGTATTGATCACCGGCGAAAGTGGCACAGGCAAAGAAGTAGTCGCGCGCACACTGCACGCCCTCAGCCCGCGCAGCAGTAAGCCGTTCGTCGCGGTCAACTGTGCAGCCATCCCCGAGACCCTCATCGAGAGTGAAATATTTGGCCACGAGAAGGGCGCATTCACAGGCGCTCTCGAGCGCCGTGCCGGCTGTTTCGAGCTGGCAGAAGACGGTACGCTGCTGCTGGATGAAATCGGCGAGATGCCAATCGGCACGCAGGCAAAACTACTGCGCGTGCTTGAAGAGCGCACCCTGCGTCGCCTTGGAAGTCGCGTTGAAACCGCCGTGAATGTGCGCGTCGTCGCTGCCACCAATAAAATTCCTGAGCAGGCGATCTCGTCGGGCCATCTTCGTGAAGATCTCTTTTACAGGCTGAATGTTTTCCATGTGCAGATGCCGCCACTCCGCGCACACATGGAAGATATTCCAGCGATCGCCGAGGCGATTCTTGTCGACATGAATCGCAAACACAACCGCGAGGTCGGCGGCATGGATGCGTCATTCGTCGAGCGCTTGATGCAATACGACTGGCCTGGCAACGTGCGCGAACTTCGCAACACGCTGGAACGCGCCGTAGTGCTGGCCGGTAGTGGACTGCTGCAGCTATCTCATCTTCCTCCCAACTTCGGCCAGCAGTCAGAAGCCGCTGCGGAGACCGTGGTGCGCGCGAACAGTGACCAGGTTCTGCTCGACGTCGGTACCACCGTAAGCGCCGCAGAAGAACAACTGATTACGAAAACGCTCGCCGCGACGAACAACAACAAAACCCGCGCGGCAGAAGTGCTGGGGATCAGCCTGAAAACGCTGCATAACAAGTTGAAGGAGTACGCGTCCCGCGGAAGGGGTCCAACCGGCATAGCGACGGAATAAACGACCTGACTCTGCGCACCACCCCATGCGATTGAAAACAAAACTCGCGCTCGCCATTAACGGGATGATGCTCCTGGTCGTCGTTGTGCTGTCGACGCTTTATCTTTCCCAATTGCTGTCGCAGCGCATTGAGGAAACATATACAAACGATTCGGTCGTCGCGCGACAGGTGCTTTACGCGACCCGCCATGCCATCGAGACGGGTCTTCTGATCGGCGCTGAAGATGCCCAGAATCCTGCTCGGTTACGCGACGCGGTCGCAAAAGCCCTCCGCGAAGACTCCAGTCTTACTCCCCTCGTCGCTTCCGTGTTGCGTTCATCGCTGACTGTGTATGAGGTCGCAATCACCGACGCTGACGGCCGCATCCTGCTCGACAGCGACCCCACCCTCCACGACCGGATATATCCAATCCGCGAAGATTACGGGCGGGTTCGCAACGGAGGTCCGCTACGTCAGTTCGAGGCCGTATTCGGCCCGCCGACGGTGTATGAAATCACGCTGCCGCTTGAACGCAATGCCCAGGCTTTTATCAATGTTCGAGTCGCGATCCGCTCCACGTTCCTCCGAGGAGTCTTCGCGCCATGGATGAGAAGCGCGCTGCTCTTTGTCTTCGCGGCCCTGGGAATCTCGCTCGCGTTCTCCTTGTTTGTTTCTGCCCTGGCGCTCCGGCCTCTCGAAAGCATCAACAAGAGGCTCGATGCCCTCATTCAGTCGGAGTCCGACGCAAAGGAAGAAGACAGCGCCCGGGAAGGCGACGCAATGGCCCTCGTTTCGAGCAAGATCGAGCGCGTCGGCAAGCGTATGCGCTCCGTTGAAGAGGTGTTCTCCTCCCTCAAAGAGAACATGGACCAGATTCTCGGCAGCCTGGAAGACGGAATTCTTCTGTTTACCGAGAACGGCCGCGCCGTCACCGTAAGCGAATCCTCCCAACGCTTTCTCGGACTTGAAGCGTCACAGGTGCGCGGGGCGCTCCTTACCGAGATATTTACGGCAGATACGGTCCTCGGCAGATGCGTTCGCAATGCGTTTGCACTGCGCCAGCCGGTCCATCAGGAGCTGCGGACAGAGAGTGGTCGTCATATCCACGTCTCGGTCGACATGGTTCACGAACACACCGCTGATCAGAACAGGAATCCCGACGCGCTGGGCGCCCTGGTGACGCTCCATGACAGCGAATCAGTCCGCCAGATTGAAGATGATCTGAAGCTTTCACGCCGGCTCGCTGCCGTCGGGCGTCTGACCGCGGGCGTCGGCCATGAGGTAAAAAACCCCATCAACGCGATTGTTGTTCATCTTGAGCTG
>DATMOZ010000114.1:0-3872 GCA_035567995.1 Acidobacteriaceae bacterium | reverse complement strand
CGGCATCGGCGAATATGGAGACGACGCCTTCCGGGCGCTCATAATCGAACACTCGGCCAACGTGGTTCAGCACGATGTCAATAATCACGTACAAGCCACGCGCATGCGCCTCGTCGACGAGTTCCCCCAGTTCGCGTTCAGCCGTGGCGCGTGTGCCATCAGAAGCGAAACGCTCATCTATGTTCAATAAGTCCTGCGCTCCGTAACCGTGATAGTTGTAGTCGAAATCCGGCCTGGAATTCTTCAGCACAGGCGATAGCCAAATGGCGCGGGATCCCAGATCAGCCAAATAAGCAAGTTGGGACTGCACGCCCTTGAATGTGCCGCCATGCCGATGAGGGAAAACCTGGTTCCAGGCCGGGCCACGCGGAGGAGCGGACGCATTGGCGAAGCGATCAAGCATGAGGAAATAAATCCAGCAGTCACGCCAATCGCCGGGAGACGGGAATGGGTAGCGAACCTCCGTCGGTTGCCCATTTAAGGGCACACTCTTCGTCTGCTGCTGGTTGGCTGCCGCCTGCATGGCCTGAATCGTCTGGAGGACAGCGGGGCTGTTAATGGTGGTAGGCACGTGGCGCCTCCTGGCATTTTGAGCTTCTGCAGGCCGCTTTTCCATGACAAGCACTAGGCGAACCTGCGCTAGTGTGACCTGTCCGGAATCACTGCACAATCTGTTCTTTCAGGTCTTAACCACCAATCTTTTCAGGGTGGCCCGAGCTAATCTATGGATGCCTATGAATATAAAAACGAGTGGTAGTTGAGTAGTATGGCAAGCGCGCGGGAATTCCGCCAACGAATTGGCCACTAAAAATGTGCCCGCTGACATTTCCCATCCGGCGAATTGGCTAAGAGCCAGATCGTGTACTGTAAACCACAACGAATTGCCTATGGTGAGTCAACTCACATTCGAAGTCGCGGCAATGAGCGACGTGGGTAATAAGCGGAAGTCGAATGAGGATTGCTTTGCAATCAGCAACGAATTCGGCCTCTACATCGTCAGCGACGGAATGGGCGGCGCCGTAGCGGGCGATGTGGCGAGCAAGATGGCAGTGGAATACCTAGTGCAACGCCTGAAGGGATCTGGGTTCGACAACGATTTTCGTTTTGATAGTTCCAAACCAGTAAGCGAGCAAGGCCAGCGGCTAATCTCCGCCCTGATGGACGCAAATCGCTTCATTTACACCAGCGCGCTTGGCACAGAGCGGGTGGGTATGGGCTGCACCGCGGCCGTTGTGCTGATAACTGGCAATCTCGCTTCGGTTGCCCACGTTGGAGACAGTCGGGTTTATCGCATCCGCAACGGAGGGCTTGATCAACTTACGAATGATCACTCGCTTGTCGCCGAGCTCTTAAAACAGGGATTACTCTCGCCAGAGTCTGCCGAGCACTCACCGCATAGCAACATCATTACCCGAGCCCTCGGCCCTTTGAAAGACGTAGAACCGGAAGTCACTGAGTTTTCTCTAATTGCGAACGACATGATCCTACTCGCAACCGATGGGCTCACGAAAAGTGTTGGCCACAAACAGATTCTCCAAATCGCGTCCAGCGGCAAACCGTTGCAGGAGATATGTCACGATCTCATTGAGACAGCGAAAATGTATGGCAGCGAGGACAACATCACCTGCGTGTTGCTTCAAACCAAAGACCATGCCGCAAACGCTTGATTTCTTCGAGGTCTCAGGCTTTGGCAGCTTCTGAACAATCGCGGCAGATTGGTCCCTAGTTAGCGTCTGATGCTGCTTTGAGATGGCGACGTCCGGCCTTCTAAGCTATTATGAAGGCCGCTGAGCGCGCCGCAATGCGGTACGCAGCTCTTGATTCCATTGAGCTTCGTCTGCAAAGGCGAAACCAGACAGACAATCTGCGATTCGGGCTCACATCGGTGCCGTCCGCTTGATAAGCAAGATTGGAAAATACGATATTGTTCGAGAGATCGGCCGAGGCGGCATGGGCATTGTCTACGAAGCCCGCGACTCCTCGATCGGCAGACCCGTTGCGATCAAGGTCATCACGACTTTTTACGCCGAAGACACCGACCTGCTGAAACGCTTCCGCCAGGAAGCGCAAGCAACCGGAAAGCTGCAGCACAAAAATATCGTAACCGTTCATGACTACGGCGAAGTCGATGGTGCTCCTTACCTCGTCATGGAGTATCTCGATGGGGAAGGTCTCGACAAGCTCATCGCCCAGAAAAGAAACCAGGATCTCATCGTCCTGCTGGGATATGTAACGCAGGTATGTGAGGCGCTCAGCTACGCGCATCAGCGGGACTTAATTCATCGTGATGTGAAGCCCGCGAATGTTGTCATCCTGCAGAACGGGGATATCAAGCTCGTCGATTTCGGCATTGCTCGCGTCGCAAATGAAGCACTCTCACGTCCGGGACAAGTCATCGGAACGATGTACTATTTGTCTCCCGAGCGCGTAAATGGTGCTGAGCCGGATCACAGAATCGATATTTGGGCTACCGGCATTCTCTTGTTCGAGGCGCTAACGGGCTGCCTTCCCTTCAAGAGCAAAGACACGGTTTCGACCCTTTACAGCATTGTCAAAGATCCAGTTCCCAGCCTGTCCAAATTTCTGGCGCAATACCCCGCGGAACTTGACGTCATCCTCAACCGATGCCTGGCGAAGCAGACCAGTGAACGCTATCAATCCGCCGATGAATTACGTTGGGAGCTTTTGCGTGTAATAGACGCGCTTGTGGAGGACAGGACGAAAGACTTTCTGGCGTCGGCTGAGGAGCTGTGCAAACAGCACCAGTGGGAGCCGGCTCGCGAGAGTGTGCACCAGGCACTCGCGATCAGTCGCCAGCATCCAAAGGCGCTTGAACTGCGCTGGCGCATACAGCGAGCGATGGAGCAGGAAGCGCGAGAACAGCGGGCGCGGGAGTTGGAGGAGCAGGGGCAGGCGCTGGCGGCGGCCGGGGATTTGAGTGGAGCGCTGCAGGTCCTGGATGAAGCGCTGCAGTTGGACAAGTCGCGGGTAGAGGTGCAGGCGGAGCGCAACCGGATCAGTCTGCAGCTGGAGCGACAGCAGCGGATCGTGGAGCTGATGGGAACAGCGGCGAAGGCGCGGGAGTCGGGGCAGCTGGAGCAGGCGCTGGGGGAGGTAGAGAAGGCGCTGGAGGTGGATGCGGAGCACGCCGAGGCGAAGCGGTTGAAGCAGGAGATCGTGCAGGGGCTGGCGGAGGAGCAACGGCGGGCACGCTTGGAGCATTTGAGTTCGGCGGCGCGGACGCGGATGGCGATCGGGGACTATGAAGCAGCGCTGGAGATGCTGGCGGAGGCTGGTGCCCTGGCGCCGGAGAGCGAGGAGGTGCGGCGTCTGACCGTGGCGGCGCAGACGGCGCAGGAGCAGGAGCGCCAGCGGCGCGCGTTGCAGGGGCACATCGCGGCCGTGGAAGAGGCGATGCACGCGTTGGAGCATGGGCAGGCATGCGAGCGGGCGCGCCAGGGACTACAGCAGTTTCCCGACAATGCGGAGTTGGAGCAGTTGCTGCGGGTGGCAGAGGAGCGGCGTCGAGCCGAGGAGCACCGCCAGCAGGTACGAGCCAGCGTGGCCCGGGCGCAACAGCTCTTGACGACTGGCGAAGCGGAAGCGGCGCTGGAGGAACTGCGCCGGACGGCGGCGACGGAACCGGACGAAGCACTGAGTTCGATGATGAGCCTGGTGGAAGGCGAGATCGGACGCAAGGCGGAAGAGAAGCTACGCACAGAATCGCTACAGCAGGCGCAGAGCGAACTACGCGGCAAACGCTACGACCAGGCGATTGTCATCTTGAAGTCCGCCCTGGAAAAAATCAAATCCAGCGACCTGGAAGCCCTCTTGCAATTTGCAGAACGTGAGAAATCTGCCCAATTGCGCGC
>DATMOZ010000113.1:0-5111 GCA_035567995.1 Acidobacteriaceae bacterium | reverse complement strand
ACGTCTCTTCCCCATCCACTCACAATCCGACAATTCACGGCGGCGACTTCGTCGCAACATGGTGCGTCACCGGAGAGGCGCGTGCTTACAACACGGTCCAGGGAGCCTTCAGAGAGGTAATACCCAAGAGGCCGGTATTCTCCGGCGGCCCCGGCGCCGTGGAGTTAGTCGCGCGGTTCTCTGACATCGACTTAGACAGCGGCACACTACAGGGCGGCAAGTTTCAGCGATTCACTCCGATGGTCAATTGGTACTTGGCGGACTACCTGCGCCTCGAGGCCGCCTATGGCATTGGACATCTGGATCGATTCAACCTCAAAGGCAATACCCAGTTCTTCCAGACTCGCCTTCAATTCGAGTTCTGAAGACCTAAGGGATGGCAAGGTGAACGCGATTAGCGGATACCCGAGTTCTGCAGGTCTGCGGCGGAAATGCCCACCTTCGGCCTAGTTCGAAGTCTCGCGCAGAACCCCACCGGCCATCTGACGGTAGAATCTCCAGTCCACACAATGGGCTCACTCGTCTCCAGCGTGGGGTCAGCAGCGAGGAATATCGGGGTCACAACTGAGACAGCTATGCGGACTATCACCGCACCGACACACGCGTGCTGCCCGGTTCCGAGTCCCAACTGCCCTATTGGTCGCCGGGTAATATCAAGCTGGCTGGGCTCGTGGAACTTCAGAGGGTCATGATTCGCGGCGGCTAATTTGAGGATGATGAAGTCATCCTTCGCAATGTGAACGTCACCCAAACTTACGTCTCTTGTTGCACGTCGGTATAGTGTGTGAACAATTCCTGCGTATCGCAGCAATTCCTCCACCGCGCCTGGCATCAATTCGGGTTCCGTACGTAGTCTGGCCATCTGATCCGGGTGATGGAGGAGAGCGAGCCACGATTTGGCCAGAAAGCTCGGGAGCGTCTGTGTCAGCCCAAAGAACATGGATCGGCTTATCGAGAGTTGACGGGTTTCAAGAATGCGATCAAGCTCGCCTTCAGCTCTTTTGCGCCGCCACGAGAACCATTTCCTCAGCAGAAGTGGACTCCGACTCCCGTTCGTGGTTGGATGGTCGCGATACTCACGTTTGTAAAGCAGGCAATCGGTAATCCTGCGTAGACGATCCGCTAAAACCTGATCGGCTCCGCTCAAATTTAGCAGAACGGCCAAAGACCACGGTTGAATGATTTCCCGAGTCAGGCTTATGGGCTCCGGCCGAGCAACCCGATTGATGATCTCCTGGGCGACGCTTTCCATCTGTGCACGCCACTCTGCAGAGCTCATGCGGTTCATGTCTGCTTGAAGTTCGGCATTGACCCTCGAATTATCGACACTCATATCCGCACCGCTGTTCTGCCCTGTTGCCGATGCCTGGAAAAATGTAGGCTCTCGAAGCGCTGCAAACACGTCTGCGTAGCGACTCAATGTCCAGGTGCGACGCGCGGGATCGAGGCGTGCCGGTTCGGGTTGTGGAGGCGAAAATATGTCTCCAGGTGATGTTGTTTTCGGGGCGCGCGCTTGTTGGCCTCTCGTGTTCCGGCCTTGCACCGTCATCGGAGTCATATAGGATGAGCATACAAACAATTCAGGTCTGAATTGTCGGGCGAACATTTACCATCAGTAAAACCCCCTACCTTGCTGCACTACCCACGCCAAAACATTGCCCGCAGGTTTCTTCTCAGGCCCTAAATGTCCGTCGGTAAATGCTGAAACCAACAGCCACCACTACAGCCACCAGAGGAAATGGACACAAAAAAAAGCACCCACTTCTTGGATGCCTTTCTCTCTATATCTTGTTTATTGTCAGTTGTTTATTTGTGGTGCCCAGAGGGGGACTTGAACCCCCACGGCCTTGCGGCCTGCGGATTTTAAGTCCGCTGCGTCTGCCAATTTCGCCATCCGGGCGCGTTTCAAGTTTAACCGCTACGAGCCCTGCTATTCTTCCCCTCGAATGTCGATATCGCATTTTGACCTCGCCGCTGCTGCCCGCACTGAGATGCTCCACGAGGGTTTCAACCCAGATTTCGCTCCCGGAACCGAACTGCAGTTGGCGCAGATTCGCGCTGCGTCTGCACAACGGGTACAGGCTGGCAACGGCGCAGCAGATCTACGCGAGTTGCTGTGGTCATCGATAGACAACGATTCGTCGCGCGACCTTGACCAAATCGAATATGCAGAGAGCGTCGAAGGCGGCATTCGGGTGCTGGTCGCGATCGCGGATGTAGATGTCGCGGTGGCGAAAGGATCGCCAATCGATCAGCATGCGGCGGAACAGACGACCAGCGTCTACACGCCGGCGACGGTCTTCCCCATGCTGCCGGAACAACTTTCTACTGGCCTGACTTCGCTCAACGAGAACGAAGACCGCGCTGCTGTAGTAACTGAATTCGTCGTAGACGCACAGGGCAAGATACAGGAGCACAGCATCTATCGCGCGATTGTGCGGAACAAAGCGCAGCTCGCGTACCCATCGGTCGGAGCGTGGCTCGAACAGCGGGCAGACGCGCCACCAAAGGTGGCGGCTTCCGCTGAATTGCAATCGCAATTGAAGCTGCAGGATAAGGCGGCGCAGTCGCTTCGCAAACTGCGTGTCCAATGCGGTGCGCTGAACTTCGACCGTCCAGAGTCGCACGCGACGGTGGACGCGAGCGGCGCAGTTTTGAACTATGGGGCGACGCAGAAGACGCGCGCGAACGACCTGATCGAAGACTTCATGATTGCAACGAATGAAATTATGGCCCGCACGCTGCAGGCCGCACACCGGTCATCGATCCGGCGCGTTGTGAAGACTCCCGAACGGTGGGAGCGCATTGTTGCCCTGGCGAAAGAGAAAGGAGCCTCGTTGCCGGCTGAAGCAGACTCCGGCGCGCTCAACCAGTTTCTCGAAGCGCAGCACAAGAGCGATCCTGACCACTACCCCGATTTGTCGCT
Organism: Acidobacteriaceae bacterium; assembly: GCA_035567995.1. Lineage (GTDB taxonomy): Bacteria > Acidobacteriota > Terriglobia > Terriglobales > Acidobacteriaceae > JBBPYY01. The sequence goes on along the minus strand of DATMOZ010000113.1, from coordinate 2,185 downwards.
CGCCATCATCAAGCTCATGGGTCCTGGAGAATATGTGCTGCTGCGAGCTGGCGAAGAGGGTGACGGACATTTTGGGCTGGCGGCGCATGACTATACGCACTCGACAGCGCCAAACCGCCGTTTCTCTGACATTGTGACGCAGCGGTTGCTGAAGGCGCTGAAACAGAACACACCGTCACCGTATTCCGATGACGAACTGGCGGAAATCGCAGAGAATTGCACACAGAAAGAAAATGCTGCGCGCAAGGTCGAAAGATTTTCATTGAAGGCGGCGGCCGCGGTCGCGTTGCACAATCGGATCGGGCAACAGTTCAACGCTATCGTCACTGGCGTCAGCGATAAGGGCATATTTGCCCGACTGGTCAGTCCGCCGGTAGACGGTCGTATTATTCGCGGCCAGCAGGGACTCGATGTCGGCGATAGGACGCGGGTGACCTTGCTGGGAACGAATCCCCAGCTCGGGTTTATCGACTTCGGACGCTAATGCGGCCGTCGATAGCGGATACCGTCCTCATCCAGCCAGAATTCTGCGGAGCAGGTTGAGCTGCCACAGATTACGGCTTCCAGCCCGCTGCACTGATTCTTCGTAATCAGTCCGCAGACTCCGCATTTCGGACAAGATAAAACGGCCCAGTAGGGATTGCGTGCTTCGCCCTGTGTTCCGGGGTTTTCCAGCAGGAACACCGTGCCCGGAGCCATCTGCTCAGGGATCCACTCTTCCAGGAAATGCAGTTCCACCATACCGCCCTCCCCGTACGAAGCAAATTATGCGCTGATGCTACTCGCGAAAATACTTCCGTCAATGAGGATCTTGTGACACAGCTAACGAGCTTGATTCCCTCTGTGCAAAATCGGGATGCAGACGACGATAGATAGCTTGGTTGCGCAGAATCGCCTGAACGTAGTCGCGCGTTTCAGAGAACGGAATCGACTCTACGAATTCTGGCATGTCATGATACGTTCCGACCGTCTTCCAATCCTCGACGCGATCAACACCGGCATTGTAAGCAGCGAGCGCATATTCCACACGGCCGTCGAAATGATCGAGGTCCTGCTTGAAATACGCCGTACCCAATCGAAGATTGGTGGATGCATCGAGCAGCTGTGACGTATTGAAGTGGCGAAGTCCTTGTTTCTTTGCCATCTCCTTACCGACCGACGGAAGCAACTGCATCAAGCCATACGCGTTCGCGCTGGAGACAACCTGCGGATTCCACTCAGACTCCTGACGAATGAGCGATGCCACCAGCAGTGGATCGAGCCCGACGCTTTCAGAGTCGGCGCGCAGTTGAGGCGCATATGGCAGCGGAAATAGAAGACCCCAGTACGCAACCGGAATGGAGTTGAACGGCGTAGAGAAATACTGAGGCAATGCGGATTTGAGAATGCGCATCGCCCGGGCGTTTTCGCCGTATGAGGCAAAGATTTGCGCCTGAGCCAGCGCGCCCCAGGATGCGCTGGTGTCGGACATCTGGATCTCCGCCGCCATGTATTCATTCAGCCCGGCGTTGGCGAGCAGGCGCGCTTTTACCAGGTGCGCGTCGTCTTCAGGTAGAACATCCGTGATCTCCGGAACCTTGGGCAACGAGAGCGACGTCAGAAGCGGAATCGTCTCGGGCTCCCCAGCGGCCAGGTTCGCGACACGTGTGCGTGCCAATAGCGAGTAGTAGGCGCCTTGATAGGTCTTCAGCAGCGTGCCGTAATATGCGCGGGCGGCGGCAACGTTGTGCTCCTGCTCCTCGTAGATACGTCCGCGCCAGTATAGAGCGCCAGGAATCTCCTGGCCGCCTGGGTAATGAGCAATCTGTTCTTCAAACAGCCGCGCCGCCTCAGGGTAATTCTGCAGACGATAGTTCAGCCAGCTTGCTTTCCAATGGCAATATGGCGCGTAGTTACTCCTGGGGAAGGTTGTCGCCTCAGCAAGAAAGTATCCGACCGCAGACGGATAATCCTTCTTTAACAGGTACATGTTGCCAGAGCTGAAGAGTGCTTCATCGCGCCAGCGACTGGATGGAAAGCGCTGCGCGATCTGGTCGACGTAGTTGCGCAGCGCTGCATCGTCGTTGCGACTACGGGCATCCTCCATCAGCAGATAGAGCCGCAGAGCGCCGCTCTCGTCAGCGGCATCTTCGAGACGGTCGACTTCACTCCGGTTTACATGACGCGAATGTTTGAAGTCAGCGTA
>DATMOZ010000112.1:0-3001 GCA_035567995.1 Acidobacteriaceae bacterium | reverse complement strand
GTGTCGTCGGCGATCACCTGCTCCAGTGTGGTGATCGCATCGTGCATGTGGCCCTCGCGCATCATCTGATAAGCGCGTGAAGTGCGGAGCAGCGGCTGGCGCGGCTCAAGGGTCAATCCCTTTTCAATCTCTTCCGCGGCGAGTTCAAGCTGGTTCTGATACTGATAGACGCGCGCGCGATGGTTGTAGACCACAGCTGCGTTGGAGGGGTTCAGGCGGAGCGACGTGTTGAATTGCGCCAGCGCGGCTTCGTAGATTCCATCGGTGCGGAGCGAAATGCCGGCGACCAGATGGACGTTCCAGTCATTCGCGGCGGTGCGCAGAAGATGTTCGATTCCGTGACGCGCGCTTTCTTTTTCCCCACGCGAGAGCAGCATGTAGACGCGATACAGATTGGCCTCAACCGAACCGGGATCAAGCTCAAGCGCGCGGTCAAACGCACGTCGAGCAGCGAGCACGTGTACCTGGCCGCCATATCCGTGACGGACATACTGAAGGTGTGTCACGCCGAGACCGCTCCATGCGGCGGCGAAGGTCGAGTCGTTTGCGATCACGCTTTCGAACAATGAGCCGGCCGTATCGAGATCTGCGCGGTTGCTGGTGCGAGACATGAACGAAGACAGCACTGCACGCGCCCGCAGGTACTCCTCTGACGCGCTCTCGGCCAGCGCGGACATGCGCGGTGTGCGTTCCGGCGGCGCGCCTGTATCGAGCGTTCCAACGCCCTGCAGCGAATCGAACACCTCATTGCAAATCTCAGTCTGCACGGCGATCAGATCAAACGATGGAACGCTGATGGTGCCTCCGGTGCGCACGCTCTGCGTCGCGACTTCGAGCAACTGCCAATTCAGATCGAAGCCGAGTTCGCCGCGCAAAAAGTTGCCGGCGAGGACGTACTGCACCATCAGCTTCTGCCCGATGGCGAGCGGGTCGAGGTCCTGTACGCGGACGGTCATCAGCGAACTGGTCGGGCGCACGACGACCGAAGGTATACGGGCCAAACGCGCTCCGATGGCGTCTGCGAGCGCGAGTCCGTAATGCTGCGGCACCTCGGATGGACCGAGATTCGCGAACGGCAATACAAGAATTGTCTGATGGGTTCCGTCCTGCGTGCCGGCTTCGCGAAAGCGTTCAGCCAGCATGGCGAGGAGCCCGGTGGTGCGCTTTTCTGCGTCTTCTGGTCGCGCGGGCAGACTGACGGAGGATTGGCCTGGGATATCCGCGCCGATATCCAGCACCCTCATTACTGTTTTCAACGCTTCTCTGACGTCCGCGGCGGCGCGAAAGCGTTCCGCTGGCACTTTCTCAAGACACCGCATGACCACGCTGACGAGTTCCGCAGGAATATCTGGCCGCAGTTCGCGCAAGGCCGGCGGCTCAGCGTATTGAATCGCGCGGATGCTTTCCATCTCAAGACCGTCTGGCCGGTGAAACGGATGGCGGCCGCTGAGCAACTCGAACAGGATCACGCCGAGCGCGAATATATCGCTTTGCGCGCTGGATTGGCCGGTGACGAATTGTTCCGGAGCCATGTAAGCGATAGTGCCGCCGCGCGCCGTGTAGGTGGCCGGCGAGCTCTCGCGAGCTTGCTTTTCGCGCACGGCTGGATCGAAGGCAACGTCTTCAGGAGCAAGCCTGCGCGCCAGGCCGAAATCGAGAATCTTGACCAGTCCGCCATCGGTGAGCATAACGTTTGCGGGCTTTAGATCGCGGTGAAAGATTCCGAGTTGATGTGCGGCTGCAAGGCCGTCGGCGATCTGAATGCCGATCGAGAGCACAAGCTCAAGGGCGGCGGGCCCCTCTGCGATCACCTTGTCCAGCGATTGCCCCGGCACGTACTGCATGGCGATGTACGCTTCGTCGGGGGTTTCGCCAACCTCATAGATTGCGCAGACATTGGGATGTTCGATGGCAGAAGCCATGCGTGCTTCGCGCAAAACCGTGCGTCTTATCTGCTCGACTGAGAGGGTGCCGGTCTTCAGAATCTTCAGCACTACGGGGCGCTGCAGCAGCGTGTCGTCCGCTAGATACGCGACTGCGCTGCCACCGGCGCCGAGCTTGCGCACGATCTCGTAGTGGGAAATGACTTTTTTCTTCATGGCGCTTCGTTCAGTGTATCGGCGTCACGTTAAGACTTGGGCACGTAGCGTCGTCCGCGGATGACATGCGTTTGTGCCAAGACGAGCGAAATGGCATGCGAATACGCAGCGTGTTCCAGATCGAGAATGCGCGCTGACAACGTGGTTTCGTCGTCCTCAGGCGCCACGGGGACCGATTTCTGCAGGATGATTACGCCGTGGTCCAGTTCCTCATCGACGAAATGCACGGTGCAGCCGGAAATTTTCACTCCGTATTCGATCGCCTGCCGTTGTGCGTCAAGACCGGGAAAGGCGGGCAAGAGCGAGGGATGAATGTTCAGAATGCGCTGAGGGAAGGCGCGGACAAATTCCTTTGACAGGAGGCGCATATATCCGGCGAGACAAACGAGGCTGACGTCGTGCTGCCTCAGCAGGGAGATCATTTCGGCATCGTGTTCTTCGCGTGATCGCCCGTTCGATTGAACCACAAACGTGGGGAGGCCCCGCTCACGCGCCGCGGCTATTCCGGGGGCTGCAGCCTTGTTTGAGATGACAATTGCGATCTCAGCTTCTGGAAGTTTGCCGCGGTCGATCTTGTCAGCGATGGCGAGAAAGTTTGATCCGCGTCCGGACAGTAGTATTCCGAGCTTTGCTTTGGAGGTGGCCGGAGCAGGCACGTCCGTGCTCACGCGTAGATGACCCTACGGTCGCCTTTGACGATGCGGCCGAGGACGCAATATTTTTCGCTGGCGCGTTCGAGCAGCGAGCGAGCGCGCTTCACTTTGTCGGCGGGAACGACCAGGATCAAGCCCACGCCCATGTTGAAGGTGCGAAACATCTCTTCCTGATCGACATTACCGAGTTGCTGCAGATGCTGGAAGAGAGGCGGCACAGTCCAGCTGCTCAGCTCGATAAGCGCGGAA
>DATMOZ010000111.1:0-15718 GCA_035567995.1 Acidobacteriaceae bacterium | reverse complement strand
GCTCGCGGTGCAATCCACTTCGCCTTATCCGGATAGCCCATCGTCAAGAGTCTCTTTTGTGCTCCTGATAAAAGCGGCCCAGCAATGAAGCCTTCATAACTGTAGCTCGGATGGATCGACCTGGTGTAACAGCGGCGGCGTTAAGCTACTTCTTGTCTGGCGGAGGCTCGAGCTTCGCCGCCATTCTGACCAATTCCGCCAGAGACTCAGCTTGCATCTTCCGCATGACATGCCCGCGATGGACCTTCACGGTGATTTCGCTGGTCCCCAGATCAAAAGCTATCTGCTTATTGAGCATTCCGGAAACCACCATGGCCATGACCTCGCGCTCGCGTGCGGTCAGCGACTCGTGGCGTTTTCGCAAATCGGCAAGCGCACTCCGCTGCTTCTGCGTTGCCCCGTCGCGATCCAAAGCCTCGTGAATTGCATCCAGCAGGTCCTGGTCCCGGAAGGGCTTGGTTAGAAACTCCACTGCACCCGATTTCATGGCCTTCACCGTCATCGGTATGTCTCCATGGCCGGTGATGAAGATGATTGGAATCTGGATGCCCGCCTCGGCTAACTCATGCTGAAAATCCAAACCGCTCGCTCCAGGAAGCCTCACGTCCAGAACAAGGCAACTTGGCCCGTCGGGCCGCGTGCTGCGTAAAAAGTCTTGTGCTGTCCCGAAGGACTCGGACCGCAAGCCAACCGACTTCAGCATGCCTTGAATGGCCGCACGCACAGCCTCATCGTCATCAACGACGAACACCGTGGGAGCGCCGGGAGCACCTACGGGCTTCTTCATGTGCCTCGGCTTCGCTGGGTAAAGTGAAACAAGATTGCGCAGCGCGGTCGAATCTTTTCGCTGGTGTGATGGCTCACTCCAGCGTCACCCTCTAGCTTTCGAATCCCGATGCAAACAATGTCGGTTTTCATTTCCGCGCGTACTCGGCGTTGATGGTTGATCGGACTGAATTCTACTAGGCAGGTCCTCGCCGCGCAGCCACCGCCGGGGATCTCCTTTCTCACGTGCGATATTTGGTGTGGGTTCCGACTGGTTTTGGCGAGGAGCTAACCTGGCGTTGTGGCGGTGGGAGCGCGGGAAATCGGTGACCAGAAATTCGCCGGCCCGCGCACCGGGATCCGAACCTTCTAGATCAGCATTGTGCGCGGCGTACTCAAAGACGCTTCGCGGGCAGCAGACGCTGCAGTGCGCAGGTAAGCTTTTCGAGCGGCTGCCCGCTGCTCACGCAAGCATCCACGCATGATGGCAAGTGGTTCATCTGGTCACGGCACAGCAGGATGATCGGAACATCTCGGCGAATCGCCCGTAGTCTGCACGTCGAGTCAAAGCTGGTCTGTTCTCTCGCCCGCTGATTGAGCAAAACGGCAGCCACTGAACGCATGAGAAATAGTAGAGCGATGGCTTGTGTTGGACTGTTGGTGCTCACAACGTCATAGCCGGCAGCCTTGACGGCGGCTGATACGGAATTGCTGCCGGCCGGCTGGTCTGATACGTAGAGAATTGTCCGGCGCTCCATTGCATTTTCGGCAACAGGGCGAGGAGTCAAAGGGCTCCTCCTGCAGGATAATTTCCATTGAAAGGCTCAGGGCGCCGAAACTCGATGATCTCCGCGGATGTTCCCGTTGAGCCCGACGCAACCAAATTGCGCGGTGGCACTGCCCTCATGTGTGGAGGCCGCTCAAACTTCAGCACCTTCCCTTTGGGGCGATTTTGTTCGACGGAGCGTGGCTCAAGCGGGGTCTGCTCTATGTCGACATCGAATTCCAGAAATCCAGACAGTGCTTCCTTGGGAAGATCGAGAACGTCGGATTCATAGCGCACGAGGTCTAAGCCGCAGCCCAGGATGGTTTGCACATTCCGCCACGCATCCATGTCAGCAAGATTGACCGCTTGCATCGCGTGTTGCTCAATGGCGCCACCGGTGCTGACAACATCGAGACTCCGAATGAGGTTGCGCCACATCTCGGGCAATGGCGCCGAGCCTGTTCTGGGTTGCTTGTTGATCGCTATCAAGGAATCTGAAGATATAGGTGTCTGCACATCGACCTCCTGGCAGCTTCGTCTTACTTCGTTGCAACGCAGATGCCACACCTACGCCAACGGACGACTTATGCAAATGGTTGAATTTGAAGACACGTTGCGCGAGCAGGCGCGGAGGACTACTATCGCGGGCGTACGCCCGTTGACAGGTCTGTCCAAATCCCGACGCCGATCGTCATCTCGCCGACTGCGAGCGAGTTTTGGCTCGTCTATATTGGACAACCTCAATCAGTAGGTTCCCGCGGGCAGTGGAGCGGAAAGGTTTCCGCGATGCGGGTCTATTGGCTTCCCGAGCGGTTTCTGCGGGACCGTCCGGACACACGGCCTAGATCCGGTGAGAGCTAGTTTAGATCCGATCGGGTCGAAATGCGGACGTTGTGTCAACCGCAGGACGCATTCGCGAGCTTCATATGGGCCATCACTACCTGTCCGCTTGGCTCATCCCGCTGAAAATACGCCGCTAAGAACTTGGCGGCTGATTGGAAAGCAGCGTGCATTTGCTGTGGGGACGAGGAGGTCAATACAACATGAAAGCAACAGTGGCACGAACAACTCCTCGACTCCCGTATCCGCGAAAAACAAACTCGGGGAGCGCAGCACGTTCTCTCGGCGTGTCTGAACTTTGACGACTTTCAGCGACTGACAGACTAGGAAACAAAGTTTATGTGGATCGTTCGACTTGCATTGCGTCGGCCCTACACCTTTGTGGTTGTGGCCGTACTCATCCTCATCATGGGGATGATCGCGATCGTTCGCACCCCAACCGATATTTTTCCGAACATCGACATTCCCGTTGTCAGCATTATCTGGACCTTTAACGGTCTCGTGCCTGAGGACATGAGCAACCGCATCGTCAGCGTCACAGAGCGAAACCTTACTACAGTTGTAGATAACATTGAGCACATCGAGTCGCAGTCGCTGAATGGAATTGCTGTTGTTAAAGTCTTCCTGCAGCCAACGGCGAACCTTCAACAGGGCATCGCAGAAATTACAGCGAGTTCCCAGACCCAACTTAAGCAGTTGCCTGCGGGAACGACGGCACCGCTCATTATTGCCTACAGCGCATCGAGTGTCCCCGTTCTCCAGTTGGCCCTCGAGGGAAAAAACATGTCCGAGCAGGAACTAAACGACTATGGCCTGAATTTCATTCGGACGCAGATCATCACCGTGCCTGGAGCAGCGGTGCCCTATCCCTATGGCGGTAAGCAACGCCAGGTGCAGGTGGATCTGAATACGACGGCGTTGCAGTCGAAGGGCCTGTCCGCGCTGGATGTGGTGAATGCAATCAGCGTTCAGAATCTGATCCTGCCCACAGGAACATCCAAAATCGGCTCCAGGGAATACGATGTCTCCATTCCCAACGCAGCCCCGCAGACGATTGCGGACCTGAACCGAATCCCGATCAAGACGATCGGCGGCACTACCATCTACATCAAAGACGTCGCCTGGGTACGGGACGGCTTTCCCCCGCAAACGAATATCGTGAAAGTCAATGGGCAGCGTTCAGTATTGCTGACGGTTCAAAAGGGTGGAAATGCGTCAACGCTGAACGTGATCTCTGGCATCAAGGCCCTTCTGCCTCAAATTAAGGCGACGGTCCCACCACAGCTACAGATAACACCCCTGGCTGATCAGTCGATCTTTGTTCGTGGTGCGATCAGCGGAGTGGTCAGGGAGACGCTGATTGCGGCATGCCTGACCGCCTTCATGATTCTCACGTTCCTGGGCAGCTGGCGAAGCACCGTTATCATCGCGACCTCAATCCCTCTTGCAATCCTGACCTCCATCATTGTGTTCAGTGCGATCGGACAAACGATCAATATCATGACGCTCGGTGGACTCGCTCTGGCGGTCGGCATCCTGGTGGACGATGCCACAGTCGAGGTCGAGAACATCAATCGCAATCGCGAGGCAGAGCCCGACAAGGACATGGACGAGATTATCCTCGACAGCGCGTCGCAAATTGCTACACCCGCCCTCGTGGCCACGCTTTCGATCTGCATCGTGTTTGCACCGATGTTCTTACTGTCCGGCGTAGCGCGGTACCTCTTTGTGCCGCTCGCCGAAGCAGTAGTGTTCGCGATGATCGCGTCGTATCTGCTCTCCCGGACGCTCGTCCCAACGATGGCGAAGTACCTCTTGCGTGGAGATAAACGGCACGCGAATGGTTCCGCCCCCAGCCGCAATCCACTCGTACGACTTCAAAAGCGTTTTGAGGAAACCTTCGAGAAATTCCGTGGAAGCTATCGCGGGCTGCTGGAGATCTGTCTCCATCACCGGCGGATTTTCCTGATTGCGTTCTTCGTGAGCTGTCTTGGCTCTCTTGCAATTCTTATTCCTTGGCTGGGCCAGGACTTCTTCCCCAGCGTAGACAGCGGCACTTTCAAACTTCATCTGCGCGCTCCCACCGGAATGCGCATTGAAGAAACAGCCAATCTATGTGATCTGGTCGAGCAGTCGATTCGACGGCAGATCCCGGCAGGCGAAGTTCAGAGCGTCATTGACAACATAGGTCTGCCCTATAGCGGCATCAACCTCTCCTACAGCAATTCGGCCCCGGTTGGTACATCGGACGCCGACATTCTTGTGAACCTGTCCGCCAATCACCATCCCACGGACAACTACATTCACCAGCTTCGCCTGACACTTCCCAAGCAGTTCCCGGGCGTTACGTTCGCTTTTTTGCCGGCTGACATGGTCGCCCAGATTTTGAATTTCGGCTTACCGTCTCCCATCGATGTTCAGGTCGTGGGAAACGACCTGGAGGGAAATCGCCGCTACGCAGACGCGCTGCTCGGAAAAATGAGAAGCGTTGCAGGAACGGCAGATATGCGAATCCAGCAGCCCTTCGATGAGCCCTATCTGAACCTCAGGGTCGAACGTACGAAAGCAGAACAACTTGGTTTCACTGCCCACGATATTGCGCAAAATCTCCTGGTATCGCTGAGCGGCAGCTTCCAGACTTCACCCACGTTCTGGGTTGACCCTGCAAATCGTGTCAGTTATCAGATTGCGACCCAGACGCCGCAGTACCGCACAGACACATTGCAGGATCTTCAGAACATTCCGATCACGGGCACAGACCCAATGGCTCCTCCGTCGCTCATGGCCAGTCTGGTAGCTGTGCAGCGCGGAACAGGAATGGCAGTGGTTTCCCATTACAACGTGGCGCCGGTGATCGACATCTTTGGCTCGGTCGCGGGACGCGACCTGGGTGGCGTCGCCACCGACCTCAACAAGATCATTGATGCCACACGCCAGCAATTGCCGCGCGGTTCTCGAGTTGTTGTCCGTGGTCAGGTTCAGACGATGCGATCCTCCTACATCGGCCTTCTGAGCGGACTGGCGTTCTCGATCGTGCTTGTATATCTGCTGATCGTAGTTAACTTTCAGTCCTGGCTGGATCCTTTCATCATGATTTCCGCGCTGCCCGCAGCACTCGCCGGCATCGCCTGGTTCCTGTTTATAACGCACACCACTCTGAGCGTACCCGCGCTCATGGGAACCATTATGTGTATGGGCGTCGCAACCTCAAACAGCATCTTGGTCGTGAGTTTTGCGACGGAGAAAATGATGGAAGGAAGCGATTCCGTCAGCGCCGCCCTGGAGGCAGGCTTCACGCGTTTTCGCCCCGTGATCATGACCGCTTTGGCGATGATCATCGGCATGGTGCCAATGGCTCTCGGACTAGGCGACGGCGGTGAACAAAATGCTCCGCTCGGCCGGGCGGTGATAGGTGGACTGCTTTTTGCGACGGTTTCGACGCTGCTATTTGTTCCAGCATTTTTTAGCGTGTTGCAGGGTTCACGCCGGCATCCGGCCCAAACCGGAAACGAGAAATAGGCGCCAATATGGCTGGAGTCCCTATGTCCCCTCAAATTGAAGAAAAAGACAGAAGACAGGCCGGCGAGCAATCAAGCTCGTCGACCGGCGTTGCGGCAGGGAATCGTCCGCACAAACGATGGCTGGCCTCGGCGATTGTGTTGATAGTGGTTGCCGCGCTCCTGACATGGGGAATCAGGTCCCGTGTCAACGCCCGCAAAACCCTGAACGTGGAAACGGCTCAAGTGGCTCGAACGGCCGTGTCGGTCGTAGCGCCAAAACGAACCACGCCGGCGCAGGAGATCATTCTTCCCGGGAATGTACAACCGTTCATCTCTTCACCGATCTATGCACGCACAAATGGATATCTGAGGAAGTGGTACGTCGACATCGGAGCACACGTCAAGCAAGGACAACTGCTTGCTGTGATCGATGCTCCGGAAATCGATCAGCAACTGGAGCAGTCGCTCAGCAACCTCAACACCGCAAAAGCAAATCTCGCGCTTGCCGAAATCACAAAGAACCGCTACCAGGGCCTACTGAAGTCCAATGCGGTTTCTCAGCAGGACTCGGATAACGCAGTGGGCACCTACAACGCCAATCTAGCGATCGTTGAGGCTAGCCAGGCAAATGTCAGGCAGCTCCAGGCACTGCAGTCTTTCGAGAAGATCTACGCCCCGTTCGATGGAGTCGTCACAGCTCGAAATACCGATATTGGCGACCTCATCAACTCTGGCAGCAGCGGCGGTGTGAAAACCGATCTCTTTCATATCTCTCAACCTGGAACGTTGCGTGTCTACGTAAACGTGCCAGAGGAATACTCGCAAGGCGTTAAAACTGGCATGACCGCAGACCTTAGTCTGGCGGAATTTCCCGGACGCACATTTCAGGGCAAGTTGGTGCGTACAGCCGAAGCCATTAATGTCACAACCCGGACCTTGCTGATCGAAATTCAAGTGGACAACCCCGCTGGCACATTGCTTACAGGCTCTTATGCAGAGGTCCACTTGAAAGTACCGGCGCAGGCCTCCACCTATCTGCTTCCGGTCAATACTCTGATATTCCGCTCGAAGGGTTTACATGTCGGCGTTGTGAAAGATGGGAAAGTCGTCCTCACTGCCGTAACTCCTGGCCACGATCTCGGCAATGAAATAGAGATTGTCGCCGGCCTCAAGGCAGACGATCAGGTCATTGTCAACCCGCCAGACTCTATTGTTTCGGGGCAGGAAGTCGAAATCGTTCAGGCAACATTGCCGGGAGATATCAAGTGAAAGGCCATCGAAAGATCGTCGGCGATCCGTGGAAAATACGGTGGCTGGAAGCTCTACTCGCCGTAGCAGCGCTCCAGTTTAGTGGATGCACGGTTGGGCCAAATTATCACCAGCCTGCGGTACAGGCTCCTCCCGCCTATAAGGAGGTAGGGAACTGGAAGCCTGCCCAACCTAACGACCAGAATCTTGGTGGTGCGTGGTGGACGATATTTCAAGATCCGCAGCTTGATGCTCTGGAACTCCAGATCGACGTATCAAATCAGAATCTAAAGGTCGCAGAAGCGCAGTATCAGCAGGCGCGAGCCGCTCTCCGATTCAACCGGGCTGACTATTATCCAACTGTGACGGCCGGCCTATCGGCAACTCGGACGCGGACGTCGGCCAATCGTCCGCCCCCCAGCTCGACCTTTAACGGCATCACCTCCAACGACTTCGTGCTGCCGGTCGACTTCTCTTATGAGCTCGATGTCTGGGGACGAGTGCGACGCACCGTGGAGTCTTCTCGAGACCAGGCGCAAGCGAGTGCGGCAGACCTGGCTACAGTCAATCTGAGCATGCACGCCGACCTGGCCATCGATTACTTCCAGGCCCGCAGCCTGGATGCCGAGGAACAGTTGCTGAACTCCACGGTCAAGCAGTACGAGCAGGCTTTGGACTTGACTCAGAGCCGTTTCCAGGGAGGGGTTGCTTCCCAAGTGGAAGTTGAGCAGGCGAAGACTCAGCTGCAATCTACCCGGGCAACAGCAATTGATGTGGGTGTCCTGCGAGCGCAGTTCGAACACGCCGTTGCCATTCTCGTTGGGAAACCTCCTGCGGAATTCAGTCTTCCCCCGCTGCCCCTCACGGCACCTCCCCCGCACGTTCCTATTGGCGTGCCTTCGGAACTGCTCGAAAGACGCCCGGATATCGCATCCGCCGAGAGACTCGTGGCGTCCGCCAATGCCCAGATCGGAGTTGCGAAGTCCGCCTACTACCCGACGATCACTTTGGGCGCGACGGGAGGATTTGAAAGCGCCAACATCACGACACTCCTCAATGGACCGAGCGGCCTGTGGTCGGTTGGACTGTCCGCTGTGCAGACCGTCTTCGACGGGGGAAGACGCCGTGCCGTCACCGACCAGGCGCGTGCCGCTTATGACGCTCAAGTCGCTGTCTATCGACAGAGCGTGCTGACTGGATTCCAACAGGTGGAGGACAATCTGGCCGCTGTGAGAATTCTGGAGGACGAGGCCAAAGTTCAGGATGAAGCAGTGGCGGCAGCTCAGAGATCGCTTGATCTTTCAATCACTCGCTACAAAGGTGGCGTCACAAGTTACCTGGAAGTAACTATTGCGCAAAGCGCAGCACTTGGGGATCAAGTTACAGCGGTCAATATCCTTGGCCGGCGCATGGCGAACACGGTATTGCTGATTCAGGCCCTCGGTGGCGGGTGGGATAAGTCGAGTCTTCCGCAGAGACCGTAATGCTGCGCTCCCCGATGCGAACCGGATGCTGATTCAGTTAACAAAATAGTCTCCAATAAGGTCCATAAAATAGCACCGTGATATGCAGCACGACCAAGACCTTGACCGCTGCACTACTTAGCTGACATTTAGTTTCAGTTCCCATAACGGTCCTTTGTATGCCTGTTACTCCCTGTTACAGTGGATATAGAAGTCAATCCAGGGAGAATAGATACATATGGCATTTGAAGCACTGTTGCATGAGATCGACACCCAGATCAGCTGTCTACAACAAGCGAAAGCATTACTGTCAGGAACAGAAGCAAAGCGCGGTCCTGGTCGACCGGCGACGGTTGCTTCACCAACGAAGGCAGCACGTTCGAAGGCAGTATTGAGTGCGAAGGCACGTAAGGCGATCGGCGACGCTCAACGAGCACGGTGGGCGAAGGTCAAGGCTGCTGCGAAGGCTGCAAAGAAGAGTTAGTCCTTTCTTCTCTCTCAACGGAAGCCGAGGGCTGAGAAGCTGTGGCCCTCTTGCACGATTCAACTTTTGCAGTCAGACGCAGCCGCGGCGGCTGGAGGCAACGTGGCAGGTGCGGGTACGACCATCCATGCCGCACAAAACACAAAAGAGCAGCCCTAGGCTGCTCTTTTGTGTTTGCCCAATAACTTAGCTGGCTTTCTCTCTTTTGATGGCGAAACCTGGGGTAGATGTGCTGGGGTTGAAGCTGCTGTCTCCTCAAGAGTCAGCCATAAATGTTCAGGTGCCCAAGCCGTAGTCGCATCTCACGAACTAGATTAGTCGGTACGGATGTCTCCCCGCAATTACACAACCCTGGTAGACGATTAGTGCCAACATGTTCACTGCAAGGGGGTTGTCGGTTCTTCCGGGACCTTCCGCCGAGACCGTGAGAATTTCGTCCGCGTTTACGCGGAGTAGAGTAGGCGAATGAAAATCTTAGTTAACAAACTCGACAATGGCGGATATGAGGTTCTGCAGGTTGCAGATGACGCGACCACTCGGCCACCAAGAAAGGAACATGTCATCAATGTGCTGGAACTGGAAGAAAGTTTGCTTCGCCACGGATTGAGTGAAGCAGAGGTGGCTCAAGTCGTGGCACAGATTGAACGGCAGCCCTCGGTCAGCATCACCCGCAAGTGAAGCAAGTCCGGTGCGCATATCGCCTGATGTTGTCACACAAGTTACGGCATCCGTGACCGAATATGGCGTTCTAGTTAACCTGTTAAGAGTAAATTGCCGAATTTATGGCTAGGCGATTTCGGCCAGCGGCACTAATATCTAACTTTGGCCCACGGTCCGACAGCGGTTGGGTGTCGCCGGCGCAACAATTCTCGCGGTCCGCAAGCGCTGACTGCTACGCGGTTCCCGGACGATCTAAGAATATCTATTTGCTTAACCAGTTTTCGAACACCACCCTACTTGGGTCCATGGGATCATGATGAGAACAGGGAAGCGCGACTCAGAAGACTACGCCAGGTTCTGCTTTGACCTATACCGGGACGCCCTGCGCATCTCCAAAAATGGAGACGGTATTGAGGAAGAGTGGGTTGGCGTTACAAAGAGGATGTGGCTCCAGGCTTCGCAATCTGCCGAATGCCGGACCTTTCCCGTGGTTCCGCGAGGGACCAAGAACGAGTCAACATCCTAGTCACCGGGCGGCGGTCTGGCCCGTCGGCCAGATCTTAAACCGCGCTTCAGGGAATCGCCTTTTTGTCTCTTGCAGCAGCGGTTCTTGTGTTCCTTTCAGCGTGTGCGAAAAGAATGCGACCGTGTACTGATTGATGATCGCAAACGCGCGAACCGCGTCGATATCGCCTGCGTTTGTGAACCGCCGAAGATGCGAGTACAGAGCGCGGTCGCTGAAATTCATGTGCTTCGTTCCCGCGATGAACACCTCGTACCCTCCACCCGCTCCTAGGCTGCGCTCTACGTTTTTCAGGTCGCCTAAAGTCAGTTGCAGGTACAGCTTGTCCTCGCGACTACCTGAACGCTGAGTCGCGTCGATCTCCGCCTGTGTCGGCGGATAGTCGTCCTCGTACAGCAACATCGTTGGCTTGCTCAACGGCCGTTGCCAGATATCCCCGAACGTCCAGCCATCAAAATTCGCCGCTGCATGAACGCGGGGGTCCTGAAATGCCGTCTGGATGGCAACCGCGCCACCGAATGAATGACCCATTGCGCCAACGTTGTTGAGATCGACCGCGCGATACCACATGCTCGCAGGGTCCGACGCCATCTCGGTCAAGGCGTCGAGAACCAGACTGTCGTCGGCGGCTTGCTGTCGCACCTCTTTGTCGCCCAGCGCAATCTGGTGCTCCAACGTGACGCCGACGAAGTCATCGATGCTTTGCATGTCCTTAACCCAGACAACCTGGCCATCCGGAAAAGCAACTGGCGTGGAGTTGTGCGTATGGTCGATCGCGACGACGATGAAACCGTGGCTCGCTAACTCTTCCATCTGGACCGTGTTCTGTGTTCGCTGCCCATTCCACGATGGATTGAAAAGGATGAGCGGAAAAGGCGCGCCGTCGCGGGCTACAGGTGCGTCACGATAAGAGTGCGTAAGCAGGACCGAGTCGTAAGAAGATATCCGGGTTGTCTCCTCCGAACGCCTATATGGCGCTCGCGTCCCACTGCGCTGATCCGTCGGATACCACGCCTGCGCCATCAACTCTCGCTTGCCGCTCTTGAACGTCGCATCTGAGCGTGCTGGATCTATCAGATGGATAATCCGTGTACCGACCGCATAAGAACCCGTAGGCACGGGAAGACGAAACTTAGGCACCACAAACAAGCTGCCTGCAGACGCGAGCAGCAAGAGAAGACTGAAGACTGCAAGCAATCGAATGGATTTCGGACTCAAGCGCCTTGCAAGCAGGACCGGGATCGCGAGCAGCAGGCAGGCGAGATAACAAGGTGCGATCTGCCAGTAGAGTCGTTCGCTAAAAAAATGGATTCCAAGTGCGGTGAAGGGAATAACGAGCCAGTAGCGGGCTGCGCCCCGGAACGAAGCTGGCGAGAGAATCGCAGCGACGCCGAGGGAAAAAGCGCTGAACAGTAGAAGAACCTCAGACAGCCGCATGCGTTCTCATCCGGTGCATAGTCTAGCCTGTTGGCTGTTCATCATGAGAGAAAAGCTCGATTACCGCAAGTTCGCTCAGCTTTCCCGCTACGAGCGAATCTCGCGGCGAAAGACGCAGTTCAGCCTTTGCCCTTCCGCTTAGCCCTCGGTTTGTTGATACTTGCCTGAACAAATGTCGCAGCCTTTGCCGCACCACAATTCCACCTCGCCGACCGCCGATGTCCTCGGTATGATCGGCCTGCCTGCTTCCATTCGCGAGCTGAGCGCGCGCGCGTGGGACGTCATCATCGTCGGTGCCGGCCATAACGGGCTCGCATGTGCAACGTACCTCGCAAGAGCAGGCAAGCGCGTGCTGGTGCTCGAAAGCCGCGAGCGAGTCGGCGGTGCCTGCACGGTCGAGGAACCATTTCCCGGCGTGCGCATGTCTCCATGCGCATACCTCGCCGGCCTCCTGCATCCGCTGATTGTCGAGGAGCTCGAACTCGCACGCCGCGGATTCGAATGGACTCCCGCGGTCAACGGCTTGTTCGTGCCGTTTCTCGACGGCAGCAGCATTCAACTTTGGGATGATGACGAGCGCTGCGAACAGGAAGTGCGTCGATTCAGTGCCCGCGATGTCGAGGGCTGGCGCGCGATGGGCGATGTCATCCGGCGCCTGCGCGATGCTCTTCGGCCACCGGGCAAGAGTGACACATGGATCGGCGAAGCGCCGTCGCGTGACCAGCTCGAGGAACGTCTCGGCAACGACGACGAAGCCCGCCACGTTCTCTTCGACTGGTCGATGGCAGAGTTCACCGAACGTTATCTCACCGACGAGCGGCTGCAGGTCGCGTATCTCGGCCAGGGAGTTATAGGCACAAACGCCAGCCCGTTCGACGCGGGCACGGCTTCAATCCGCTTTCATCATTCCTCGGGCCGCCTCGGTGGCATGCCCGGCATGTGGGGGTACGTGAAGGGCGGCATGGGCATGGTCTCGTTCTACATGTGTGACGCCGCACGGGAGGCAGGCGCGACAATCGCCGCAGGAGTGCCCGTCGCGGGGATTCTGCCCGGCGAAGGCGTCCTACTCGAAGGCGGCGAGCGCATCAATGCGCACACTGTCATCTCAAATGCAGATCCTCGGCGCACCGTCGACATGCTCGGCAACAGAGCTGACCCTGAGTGGCGCGCGAAGATCGACTCGATTCCGATACAAGGCTGCACCGTGAAGCTGAACGTGCTCCTCAGCGAGCTTCCGAACTTCACCGCTCGCCCGGGAGTCTGCGAACCGCACCACTACGGTCAGATTAATGCGCCGCTGACCAAGGACGAATGGAAGACGGGCTTTGCCGAAGCGCGCGCCGGCCGCTTGCCCGGTCATCTTTGGGGTGAACTCTACTTCCAGAGCGTGCATGATCGCAGCATTGTGCCCGACGGCCAGCACACGATGAGCGTCTTCGCGCAGTACGTCCCGTACACCTTCGAGCAGGGAACATGGGCCGATCATCGCGACACGGTGTACAGGCGCGTGCTCAATTCACTCTCGCGATTCTGCAGCAACCTCGACACTGCGGTCATCGATGTCCAGGTGCTCGGGCCGCCCGACATTGAGAAAAAAGTCGGCCTCACTGGCGGCCACATCTTTCAGGGTGAATGCCTGCCGCAATATATGTGGAGCAACCGCCTGAGCGCGCGCACTCCCACGCCGGGCTTGTATCTTTGCGGAGCGTGCACGCACCCCGGCGGCAGCGTGATCGGAATCAACGGCCGCAACGCAGCCATGGCCGTTCTGGAAGATCTCTGCAGATGAAGGTGACGGAGATACAAGAGTCGACGACGCCCGCGCTGAAGCGTGAACTCGGTCTCTTGGATCTAACGCTGTTTTACGTTGCCAGTACGTTGAGCGTGCGCTGGATCGCCACTGCCGCGGCCGCCGGCCCCAGCACGCTCGTCGTTTGGATGATCGCGCTGTGCTGCTTCTTTCTGCCACTCGCGGCCAGTGTGCTCGAACTCTCCTCACGTTATCCAAACGAGGGTGGTCTGTACGTCTGGACGCAGCGGGCCTTTGGAGACTTCGCCGGATTCATCGCCGCCTGGTCGTACTGGATGAGCAATCTCTCGTACTTTCCTGCGGTGCTCTACTTCGGCGCGGGCAGCGCGCTGTTCGCATTTGGTGCCAAGGCCCAGCACCTTGCCGACAACGCGACCTACTACATGGTCTTCTCCATTGTGTGTCTCAGTGCTATCACCGTGCTCAATATGTTTGGCCTCAGCATCGGCAAGTGGATCAGCAACCTCGGCTCAGTTGGTTCCTGGCTTCCGATCTTCATTCTCATCGCGCTCGCGGCGGTCGCAGCGGCGCGATTCGGATCAGCCACACGCTTCTCGCTCACCGACGTGATGCCGCGGGCCGATCTGAAGAACGCTGTCTTCTGGTCAACGATTTTCTTCGCATTCGGCGGCTGTGAGGCTGGCTCGTTCATGAGCGAAGAAATCAAAGACGCGCGACGCATAATCCCGCCCGCGTTGCTTATCGCGGGACTCATTCTCGTCTTCGGGTACATCGCCGGGACCGCGGCAATGCTGATCGCGCTGCCCAGCGCTCAGATCAGCGGAGTGGGAGGGTTCGTCAGCGCACTTCAATTATTGTGCGTTCGTCTGCACGTAGGCTGGCTCGTCGGCTTTGTCGCGATTCTCGTAGCCGCCAGCAGCGTGGGCGGCGCTGCCGCCTACCTCGCGTCGACATCGCGACTCCCATTCGTCGCGGGAATCGATTGCTATCTGCCAGCGGCGTTCGGCCGCATCCATCCGCGCTGGAGAACGCCCTACGTGGCGATCGGTCTCTATGGACTGGCCGGCACCATCTTCGCGCTGCTGAGCCAGGCCGGCACCAGCGTGCGAGGCGCCTATGACGTACTGGTCAGCATGTCCATCGTCACGTACTTCATTCCGTACGCGTTCTTGTTCGCCTCCACGATCCAGTTGCAGCGAGAGCCCGCGCTCCCTGACACTTTCCGCATCCCTGGCGGAAGGCCTGTCATAGTTTGCCTCGCATTTCTCGGTCTATTGAGCACGCTTCTCACGATCGCGCTCTCCGTCGTTCCCGCGCCAGAAGAGATGAACAAACCGCTCGCAGTCATCAAGGTAGTCGGCTCGAGCGTGTTGCTGATCGGCGCAGGCGTCATCGTTTTCTACAACGGAAAACGTCGCAAAATATCCACGCCATGAATTCACGCTGCGGGCCCGCATGCGGAACCTTCCCTGTTCTAGACCTCAGCGCAGATCCGGCAGACATCATCGCCAAACTTCAGCGCCTTGGTCGCACCGATTCCTGAGATCGCAATCAGGTCCGCCAGAGTTCGCGGACGCTCCTGCGCAATCGCGTCCAGCGTCTTGTCGGTGAACACGCAAAAAGCCGGCTGCCCGAGCGTCTTCGCCGCACCCAGTCGCCACGCTCGCAGCTTTTCCTTCAGCGCCAGGTTCTCGGCCGACAGTGGAGCCGCCGCACCTGTGCGCGCCGCAAGCGTCTTCGATTTACTGCGCGACTTGGTCTTCGTTTGCCCTGCGCCTGCATCGTCTTTCAGCAGCAGCGGAAAATCCGCGCTCCCATTCCACTCTTCGCCTTCGCGTGTCAGGCTCACCTTGCGATAGGGAATCGTGCGGCCATCCTTCTCAAACTTTGCGTCTTCCGACTGCACCAGCCCAACGCTGGCCATCGCTTTCAGCAGAGCTTCGAACTCATCACGCGTCGTACGACCGCTGCTGCAAACCTCTTCGTGCAGCTTGCCAGTGGATTTCGTTCCCCCGCGCCTCAACGCCTTGACGGCCTCAAGTGCCAGCTTCGTCTCCGCCTCCGTCGCCGGTCTGAACCGCTGCGCAACGCATCCCTCCGGCGAACACACATCGCACTTTCCGCAAGGCCGACGGCCATCCGCCGCATCGCCGAAGTGCTCCACCAGCCCTGACATTCTGCATTGCGTGCCTTCCACATAGCGCACGACCAGCTCAACCTGTGCGCGTCTTCCGTTGAGATGGCGCAGATACGGCGCTCGC
>DATMOZ010000110.1:0-2136 GCA_035567995.1 Acidobacteriaceae bacterium | reverse complement strand
TGCCGAACCGATCACGTGCTCAAAAAAGTCCGCGACCGTCGGTTCACCGATCCAGCCCAGCGCAAGGCTGCACAACGTCACGCCAAACTGAACTGCGGGCAGAAATTCCCCAAGATTTTCCTGCAGCCGGCGCACCGTTCTGGCGCCTGGCCGGCCTTGCGCGATCAGCTCTTCGATGCGCGTCTCGCGCACGCTCACCAGCGCGAACTCCGCAGCCACGAAGAAGCCGTTTCCCATAATCAGCAACGCGACCGCGACCGCTTTGAAGAGCAGTAGCTCCATTTAGAAGCTTGCGAGTTCCCTTACAGCCTTCAGAATATCTTCCGGCTGCGGCAGAATGGCATTCTCCAGCGTCGGCTGGTACGCCACAAATGTATCGGTCGCCGTCACGCGCCGCACGGGAGCATCGAGGTACTCAAACAACTCGTCTGAGATTCGCGCCGCCAGCTCTGCGCCATACCCCCAACTGCCCATGTCTTCATGCACCACGAGCGCGCGGCTCGTCTTTCGCACCGAATCCGCAATCGCTTCCCAGTCATAAGGCGCAATCGTTCGCAAATCGATCAGCTCGACATCAATTTCATGCTCGCGATGCGCACGCTGCGCCGCCAACAGCGAGCGCGGCACCGTCGCCCCATACGTAATGATCGTCAGGTCATTTCCCTCGCGTACCGTCCGCGCTTTGCCGAATGGAATCGCGTGTTCCGGCCCCGGATATGGCGCACGTCCATAGGTCTCACGGTACAGACGCTTGTGCTCGAGAAACAGAACAGGATCATCGCCGCGAATCGCAGTCCGCAACAATCCGTTTGCATCCAGAGCATTCGATGGATAGGCGATGCGTATGCCGGGCGTATGCGCGAAGATGCTCTCGCCGCATTGCGAGTGATAGATCGCGCCCCCGGTCAGGTAGCCGCCGATCGGCACACGCAGCACCATCGGAGAAGAGAACGCATTGTTCGAGCGCCACCGTATCAGGGGCAGTTCATTACGCAGCTGATGCATCGCAGGCCAGATGTAATCGAAGAACTGCACCTCCGCCACCGGCTTCAGCCCGCGCACCGCCATGCCGACGGCGCGCCCCACGATGTTTGCCTCTGCCAGAGGAGCATTGAAGACCCTGTCGCTGCCGTATCCGGCCTGCAGGTTCGCCGTGAGCTTGAAGACGCCGCCCTTGCCTTTCACCGCTTTGTTCGCAAGGTATTGTTCGCGGCTGCAATCCGCAACGTCTTCGCCAAAAACAACGATGCGCTCATCGCGCTTCATCTCGTCGCGCAGGCAGGCGTTGATCAGTTCCGCCATCGTGCGTTCAGTCGTGTCTGCCGTCCGCTCCGGCTCATGCGCCCGAGACTCATCCGTAATATCAATGTTCGGCGAGTACACGAAGTCGTAAATCGTGGAAGTTTCCGGCAACGCCGCACGCAACGCACGCTCAGAGGCTTGCTTGACCTCTTCATCCACCTGCTCTTCAAGCCGCGTTATATCCTTCGCGTCGAGAATGCCTTCGCGCAACAGCCGCATCTGCAACCGCGGCAGGGGGTCACGCTGCGCATCCGCCTGAAGCTCCGAAGCCGGCCGATACAACCGCTCATCATCCGATAGCGAATGTGAATATGGCCGGACCACGTGCCCGTGCACAAACGCCGGACCCTTGCCTGCGCGACAGTGTGCCACCGCCTGCTGAAATGCAGCGGAACTTTCCACCGGGTCGGTTCCGTCGATCTCCGCGAAAAAAAAGTTAGGAAAATTCGCGACGAGCTTTGAGATGTTTCCGCCCGGCGTGTTCACTTCGACCGGAACCGAAATCGCATAGCCGTTGTCTTCTACGACGAAAAGCACGGGCAGCTTCAGATTCGAAGCCGTATTCAGTGACTCCCAGAATTCGCCCTGGCTAGTACTTCCCTCGCCTACAGAGACGTAAACCACCTCGTCGCCGTGAAAACTGACATCCTTATAAGCCCGATAATCTCCGCTCGCCTTCTGCGCAGAGTCTGGATGCCGACTGAAATAACGCCCCGCCTCAGCCGCGCCGACCGCATGCAGGCACTGCGTCGACGTCGATGATCCTTCCGTTACGATATTCAATCGCTGACTGCCCCAGTGCGAAGGCATCTGCCGGCCGCCACTGGCCGGATC
>DATMOZ010000109.1:0-14064 GCA_035567995.1 Acidobacteriaceae bacterium | reverse complement strand
TCTGCTGCAGCAGGATTTCCTCGATGCGCGGCGCAATCGTGTCGACCGGTGGAGGCTTCACATTCTCCTTCTTGAACTGTGGCACCAGGTTCGTATCGTAGTAGGCCTGAATCTCAGGTTTACTGATCTTTATCCCCTGCCTGAAACGCATCTGGATGTAGTCCAGGGCCTCCAGCCGCTCTCGCCACTGCTCCTGCATTTCCTGCTCTGTAAAACCGTGGTCCGAGAGATATTTCTGCCAGCCCTCTGCTGTCGTGCACTGCGGACACGCAGGAATGTGCTTTCGCAGCTCTCCGATCCGCCTGTCCACTTGCGTGTCGGAAACGGGTGGGCCCGGCTGTAAACGATTCTGGTGCAGAATGAGGGTCCGGTCGATCAGGCGCTCTGCCGCATGAACACGCGTGTTCGTGTCGACCGCGACGGCATAGGGAAGAAACGCAGAAAAGCGAATCTCCTCGTCGATGTCGCTCGCGAGCAATACATCTCCGTCAATGATGGCGACTACGCTATCGAGGACCCGCGGCTGGCCCTGCGCAGCCTGTTGGGCGCATACGTCCCGAGCGCACACCGCCGTCAACAGCACCACCGCCGAAATGTGCGCCCGCAGCGTCATCAGAATGTTTGCCCGATAGAAAAGAAGAAATTGAAGTTTGGCGCCTTCCCAACGTGCGGCCGCACCACACTCTTGCTGCCTTCAAAGTCGAAAAAGACCGGGTAAATCGGCGGATTCAGGTTATAGCTGAAGTCCCCGCGAATCGGTCCAATCGGCGTCTTGTAGCGCAGCCCCAGACCGGCCGCGTGCGAGAAATAATTAAAACTGCAAACGTTGTTCAAGGTCACCACGCGGCACGTCTTCCCGTCCGGCTGATTCACCCGCAAAAAGCTCGGCAGAATATCCGATGGCTGTTTAAACACATTGCCCATGTCATGAAAGAGAACGAAGCTCAGCGCATCGCCGACGATCGGCAGCGAAGCGGTCGGCGTACGCAGTTCGATCTGATTGACAAACGCCGCGAGTCCGCCGATTGGAAATCCGGTCGTCAGATCGCGCGGCCCAGCCTGGTTGATGCCAAATCCGCGGTGCGAAGTAGCACCGCCGGCATACAGTCGCTCCGGCAAGGGCACCGTTGGCAGTGTCGGATTTGCTGTGCTCGCATCAATTCCGACAGTCCCGTTGAAAGGAAACTCGAGTCCCACCCGTGTCGAGCGCGCGAGCACGTACTTGCGTTTATTGCCGAACGCATGATAATCGGCGTTGGTTACATCCAGCCTGTTAAAGTCCGCCTGCGACCCAAACGCTCCTGACGCAAGAAATTCCGCGGCCGATATATATATCCCGCGCGTTGCGTCCAGCGGCACATCGCGCGTGTCGCGAAGATAATTGAGTCCCGGGCCGCCCACGCGCACCGGCTCCGACAGAAGCGGAATCTGGTCCGGCGAAACCTGCAGACTGTTCGGGTCGACCTTCACGCGGCGATACGAAAATTGGTAACTCAATGTATCTCTTGCTCGGGTCGTACCCGGAATGAGGTTCAACGACTGCGTCACGCGAAAATTTGCCGACAGTGACGACGCCGCATACGTGGTCACATCCTGGCTGCTGACATATCCGCCGGAAACCGTCAGCGAAAGCCGAGGATCTCCCAGAAATTGCGGATTTAGAAAGGACAGCGTCGCGCGTTGTTCCAGCAAGCCATACGCGGTTTGCAGCGTGAGTGACTGATTACGTCCGCGGAAGTTGATTCGCGTCACATCGAACAACACTTTCGGGCTGAAACCGAGTTTCCCGTTCGGATTGCAACTGACCTGCACCTGCGCAGGCGTCAGGCAATGGGTTGACGGATTCCCCGTCTGTACTTCGAATCCAAACCCGTAGGTGAAGATGTAGCGCTTCGCTTCTGTCATCTGCAGCAGAACATTTTTGCGTTGCTCTTCGCCATCGGGATTCTGAATGGAGGTGTTCACTTCATTGAAGAGCGCGAGGTTGTAGAGTTTACGCTGCGTCTCGAGAATTGCACTTTGGTCCAGCGAATCACCGGGATGAATCGTCACCTGCTTGTCGACTACCTCCTGCCGCGTGTAGTGCAGGCCAGACTCCACCAGATTTCTCACAAAAAATTGCTCGCCCTCGGTGATAGCAAGCTCAATGTCGACCTTCTGCGGGTCGGCCGGATCCGGCGTTTGATTCACATCGAGTTGTGCCTGCGAAAATCCATGGCTCAGGTAATACGTCAGAATCGCGTCACGATCGCCACCCAGGTCCGAAAGTGAATATGGCTGGTTTGGCATCGTGTTCATCAGCGCGCGCAGGTCGTCCACCTTCATCTGCTTGGCCCCTACGATGGTCACAGTTCCAAACCGGTCCTGTGACCCCTCCTCGATTTGATAGCTGACGGCAATCGTTGCAATCTTCCCTTCGTCGTTGTCAGCCACCTTCGGCGTCACATTGACATGGTTGAATCCGTTCGCCTTGTAGAGAATGGTGATTGCCTGCACATCCGCGGTTACGAGACTCTGGCTGAACTTGCCGTAACGCTGCAGCACACTCGCCTTCGTCACGTTCAAGCGTTCACGCAGAGTGTCCTCGTCAAAATATTTGTTGCCCATCAGCCGCACTGCCACGACCTTGTGTCGCCTCTTTTTATCGATGTCGTAGATGACAAAGTCGTGATCGCTGTCCGGCATTTCAATCTTGTGCGTCACCGTCGTGTCAAAGAATCCATCGCGTTGAAAATAGTCGCGGATGTTGCGCGCGCCTTCGTTCAGTAAGTCTTCGTCGAGGGCCCCCTCTTCATAAACCGGAACAAGCCGCTTGATCTTCCGCTTCGAGAGCTTCGCGCCTTCTGTTTTCACCGCAATGATCTCGCCTTGGTTCGCCAGGAAGTCATAATCAACCGTATCCGTCGCGGGGTCGAATATTCGCTTGTCCACCCGCACGTCGGCCTCCAGCCGGTTCTCTTTCTGATATGCCTTGCGCAAGCGGTTCAGTGCATCCGAAGTGGTGTCTCGTGTCACCTTTTTCCCGCGCTTCAGCTTTGCTTTTTTGCGAAACTCCTCCGGACTAAACCCAGGATTTCCGTGTACGGTCACAATCCCGACGCGCGCCTGCTTGCCGAGATCGACTGTATAAGTAATGTTCACTTGCGAATACTGCGGCTGCGCCTCGGTCGAATACGCGATATCTGGTTTGAAAAAGCCGTTCCGCGCCAGCGCTGACTCGATCTCCTTTGCACCAGGATCCAGCTTCGTAGGGGAATAAGGCGCCCCGGGATCAAGCTTCGTCGACCGGATCAACTCCGTCGTCAGCAGCTCTGACTTCGCACCGACAACATCAACCCGGCCAACGAACATCTCCGGCTTGCCCTCAAAGCGCAGTATTATTTCGTCGCCAACGGGTACGCCGACCACGTCCAAGGCCTGATAGAGGCCTGTCGCGTACAACTGGCGCAGCGCGTCGCGTACCTTTTGCGGATCAAGCGGCTGTCCCGGTTGCACCTCGAGCTTCTCAGGCAGTGGCGCCAGCATGTCTGTCGTCACCCCGGCAAACTCCACCGCCCGAATTCGCCTGCCTGCCCACGCACGCAAACTCGTCCCTTCGGCCGCGGCCTCAGCTCCAGCTCGCGCACTCTGTTCCTGGGTCACCGTAGCCGCTCCGCCTTTGGGCGCCGCGTTCGGCACGCTCGTCTCTGGAGCGGGCCCGGCACTCTGCCCCGCGCTCGCACCACTCGAAGCCTCCACGCCCGCAGCCTCCAAGCCCGGCGGCGTCTGCGCAACAGCAAGCAAGCCACCCGCGACGAGCGTCAGCCCTGCGAGAATCCTCTTCGATGTTCGCCAGTATTGGACGATAGACAAGTGTTGCAGTACTCCTCGGATTCACCAGTCCGTTAGGAACTTGGCTGGTTGCGGCTCTTCGATTAGTTACCTCTGGTGAGATACGTCCAACGTCGTCACTTACCGCGCACCGTCCCCGCGGCGTCCGGTTTTTCTCGCTCGAACCAATTAGGATGCGCCACGCGTGCTGCCGGCGGTCTTCCCTCCCTATACTAAAGAGTCGCGTCGTCGGGAAGGCTGACGATCGATCTGGCTTTAGTGATTAAGCGAATTCGGAGGCACCCGGCGACCATGCCATCTGACATAAAAACCGACCAGCTATCCCAAGTTGGCCGCGAGTTTCAAGACGACCGCTACTCGCGCCAACTGCTCTTCGCTCCACTGGGCCGCGCAGGCCAGGACCGCCTCGCCACCTCCACAGTCGCCATCGTCGGCTGCGGAGCCACCGGAGCGGCCGCGGCCGCAATGCTCGCCCGCGCCGGTGTCGGACATCTGATTCTTATCGATCGCGATTACGTCGAGTGGAGTAATCTGCAGCGCCAGATCCTTTTCGACGAAGCAGATGCCGAAGCCGGCCTGCCAAAAGCTGAAGCCGCCCGCCTCAAACTCGCCCAGCAGAACTCTGACGTCAAAGTCACCGCGCATATCGACGATCTCGTTCCCGGCAACATCGAAACACTGCTCGACGGCGCGCAATTGGTTCTCGATGCAACAGACAATTTTGAAACGCGTTATCTCATCAACGACTATGCCGTTCGCGAAGGCAGGCCGTGGATCTACGCCGCTGCGATCGGTGCCTACGCGGTCACTATGAACATCCTGCCCGGCCAGACAGCCTGCCTCGCGTGCATTTTCCCCGCGCCGCCCTCTGGCACCGTCGAGACCTGTGACACCGCCGGAATCCTGAACTCCGCCGTCAATCTCGCTGCGTCTCTCGAGGTCACAGAAGCGCTGAAATGCCTTACCGGCAACCAGGACGCGATGCGCCGAACACTGCTGAGCTGGGATTTGTGGCGCAATGAGCACTCTGAGGTCAGCGCAACACATCCGCGACAAGATTGCACAGTCTGTGGCCAGCGCGACTTCCTCCACCTCAGCGGAGAGTCGCGCCCCCATATCACCCTATGCGGCCGCAACTCCGTCCAGATTCATGAGCACGACCGGCCAGTCGACTTCGCCGCCATGGCCAGGCGCCTCACTCCGCACGGCAAAGTACGTTACAACGAACTCCTGCTGCGCTTCTGGCCCGGCGAACATCAGATCACCCTCTTCGCCGACGGCCGCGCCTTGATCCAGGGCACCACCGACGTCACCGTCGCGCGAACCCTCTACGCTCGCTACGTGGGCTGTTGACGAGGCAGAGTCTCTCAGCACCCGAAAACTAAAGCCTGGGGCAACCCTTTTCGTTTCGATTGCCTCTCACCACGATCGCCCACATAACTAAATTAATTAATATTAGGTAGGAATGCCCACAACGCCGACAACCGCGACTCCATCACCCACGTCTCCGGAACCGAAGCCGCCAAATCAGCATATGCGGCGCAATCCGCCCATCGCTGGAGAAGCTGACGCAATCGCCGCCGCTCAGGCTGGTGACGCGCGCTCCTTTGAAATCCTCTATCAGATGCATCGGCGGCGCGTTTACTCGCTCTGCCTCCGCATGCTCGGCAATGTCGCCGAAGCCGAAGACCTCACGCAGGAGGCCTTCCTCCAGCTCTACCGCAAGATCTCGACGTTCCGCGGCGACTCCGCCTTCTCCACCTGGCTGCATCGTCTCTCCGTCAACGTCGTCCTCATGCACCTGCGCAAAAAGGGACTGCCTCTGGTCTCTCTGGAAGAAACGCTTGAGCCTTCGCAGGATGACGGCCCTCGCAAAGACATCGGCTCCCGCGATCTCGCCCTCTCCGGCTCCATTGACCGCGTCACGCTCGAACGCGCCGTTGAGAATCTACCGCCAGGCTATCGTTTAGTCTTTGTACTGCATGACGTCGAGGGCTACGAGCACAACGAAATCGCAACCATGATGGGTTGCTCGATCGGGAACAGCAAGTCACAGCTCCACAAAGCGCGTTTGCGCCTTCGCGAACTGCTGCGCACCGGCCAAAGGAAGGAAGCAGAATGAGCGCGCAAAAATTCAACGAAGCGAAGAACGCTGATTGCGCTGAATTTCAGAACCATCTCGCGGAACTGTTCGAGTCCGGAGAAGATCCCACCACCCATCCACATCTCGACACTTGCGAAAATTGCTCTGCTCTCGTTCGCGATCTGCAATACATCGCCGAACAGGCTAAGCTGCTGATGCCGATTCATGATCCAAGCCCCGCCGTGTGGGAGAAAATTCAAACTGCTATCAACGAGAAACACCCCAGCGAGAAATAGGCCCTCCCTGCAACTCGTCCGCGGTCTGCATCTCGAAGCAAAACCTGCCGGACGTGCAGCCCTCTCGCTGTATCTACCTCACTGACGCTTATGGCCGACGCAACCGAACGCACCGCCGCCCGGCACAGCCCGCAACGAATACTCCTCACAGGCTTTATGGGAGCCGGCAAAAGCACCGTAGGCATCCTTCTCGCGGAACGTCTCGGCTGGGGTTTCCTCGATCTCGACCAGCACGTCGAAAGCGAACACGGAAAAAGCGTCGCGCAAATCTTCGCCGACCACGGCGAGCCGCATTTCCGGACGCTTGAAAGCGAGTTGCTCGCAAGCATCCTCGCCGCGAAAAACATCGTCATCGCGCTCGGTGGCGGGGCCCTCGAATCGAGCGCCAACCGCGACGCAATCGCCGCAGCCGAAGACACCATACTCGTCTTTCTCGATGCGCCCTTCGACACCCTGATGCAGCGCGTCAGCATGCAGCCAGACGCGCCGCAACGCCCCCTGCTCGCCGACCGCGCCAGGGCCGCTGGGCGCCTCACCGAACGCTTGCCCCACTACCGCTCCGCGAAATTGCACATCGCGACCGCGTCCCTCGACCCTCACTCCGTTGCCGGGCGCATCATCGCTGCCCTGGGTCTCGAGACACTGTCACAAGAACGGCCGCAACCATGAGCGAAGCGCGAAAGAACATCCTCTTCGCCTTCGCCATACTCCTGCTGCTCCTTGGCGCGTGGGTCGCTCATAACGAACTGCTCATCCTGTATGTGAGCGTGATCTTCGCTGTGGTGTTGACACCCGTCGTCACCAGCATGCAGACGCTTCACATTCGCACCTGGCACCCCGGCCGCGGACTCTGCGTCCTCGCGCTCCTTCTTTTCGTCATCGGCCTGCTCGTCCTCTTCTTCACCTTCGCGGTTCCGCCGATCCAGCGGGACCTGCGCTCATTCATTGAAGAGTTGCCCACACGCGGTCCCCAGAGTCTCGAGCGCCTGCGCCGCGTTCCTCTGCTTCGCCACGCCGATTTGAGCAGCATGAACGCGAAGTTTCAGGACATCGCCTCAAACCTGGCGGCCTACGCTTTCACCTTTGTAAAGCTCGGGGCCGGCAAACTCTTCGACCTTGTTACTGGAATCGTGCTCACCATCTACTTCATCCTCGATGGTCAACGCGCCTATGGATGGATCATGGCCATGATTCCGGAAACCGTACGCCTGCGTCTGGACACCACCCTCCGCCGCGCGGAGCAGCGAATGGGACGCTGGCTGCTCGGCCAGCTCACTTTGATGCTGCTGCTCGGCCTCACCAGCCTCATCGTCTTCCTCACGCTCAAGATTCGTTACGCCTACGCGCTCGCAGTTCTCATGGGCCTCTTCAACATCGTGCCTGTGATAGGCGCACTCGTTTCCATTTCGATCGTGGCCGTCGTGGCCGCGCTCGATTCCTGGGGCCGCGTCATTGGCGTGCTCGCGTTCATGGCGATCTACGGTCAGATTGAAAATGCCTTCCTTACACCGCGCATCATGCAAAAAAGCGTCGACCTGCCGGGACTCGCAGTCATCGTTTCGCTGCTCCTCGGCTCCGCTCTGGCCGGCATCCCCGGAGCGGTAGTCGCAGTCCCCACCGCAGTTCTCGTCGCTGTGCTGGTTGATGAATACCTCGTCAAGCACGATGCACGGACAGCCGCTACAAGGGTACCCGTGAAAATCACCAGCCGCTGACGCTCGGCATCTTTCATCGGCGCACGCCCAGCAGCGCCTCCGACCCGCGTCTTTGTTATCCTTTCCTTTTGACGCCTCGCGCAGAATCAATGTCCGCAACCTGCCCCTCAATGTCGCCTTCGCAATCCGCCGGCACGCGCACGTGTAGGTTGGACATGGCGACCGGTGTCCAGCGATGACACCCATCGCGCAGGTAGAAACGGGTGCAAACGCCTCGGTCGCCGCGGCAGCTCCAGCCACAACGGTCGCGGCAGCTCCGGCCACAACGACAGCCAACTCCGGAAGCCACACCCTGCTCAGCGACCTCAACCAGCTCTTCAAAACGCGCGTCAGCCTCATGGTCGTCATCACAGCATGGGCCGGCTTCTACCTGGGCTCCGTGTACTCCCGCATTAGCAGCCTGAACCTCGGCCTGCTGCAGGCGCTCATCGGCGTCGCACTCGTATCCTGCGGCGCAAGCGCCCTCAACGAAGCGATGGAGCGCACCTCTGACAGGCGCATGCTCCGCACCGCGCAGCGTCCCCTCGCCAGCGGCCGCATGCCGCTGCCCGTCGGCATCGCGCTTGGCCTCGCCCCCGTCGTCGCAGGAGCGTTCTGCCTCGCGCGCTTCACCAACCTGCTCACCGTCGCCCTCGCACTGCTCACCGTCTTCACCTACGTCGCGATCTACACCCCGCTGAAGCGCCACACCACGCTGGCCACCTTCATCGGCGCATTTCCCGGAGCGATGCCCCCACTCCTCGGCTGGACCGCGGCCCGCGGCCGCATCGAGTGGCCAGCCGTCGTTCTCTTCGCGATCCTGTTTGTCTGGCAGTTCCCCCACTTCATGGCCATCGCGTGGCTCTACCGCGATGACTACGCCCGCGCCGGAATCAAGATGCTGCCCGTCGTCGAACCCGATGGCTCGTCGACTGTGCTCGAAGCCCTGCTCTACGCCATCCTCCTCATCCCCGTCAGCCTCGCGCCCGTGTATCTGCACATGACCGGCTACATCTACGGAGCGATCGCGCTGCTGCTCGGAATCTTCTACCTCGGCTACACCATCCGCTTCGCGCGCATCACGCGTGTCCCGCGCGGCGCGGAGTCGCGCCGCTACGCACACGATTTGCTGCGCGTCAGCATCATCTACCTGCCGCTGCTCCTCGCGGCGCTCATGTTCAACGCAAAAGGCGGACGCTGATGGCCACCCTGCAGACTGACATTCCCACGGCCACCGCCAGCACGCACGCGCCAATCGAGCTGAACGCACTTACTCACAATTACGGCACGCGCCTCGCGCTCGACAATCTCAGCTTCGACGTACGCCCCGCGGAAATCTTCGGCCTGCTCGGCCCCAACGGCAGCGGCAAGACAACCCTCTTCCGCATCCTCTCGACCCTCATGCTGCCCAGCGGCGGCACCGCCCGCATCGCGGGCTTCGACGTCGCGCGCCAGCCGCAGCAAGTCCGCCAGCACACCGGCGTCGTCTTCCAGGCCCGCAGCGTCGACCTGAAACTCACCGTCGCAGAAAACATGATGCATCAGGGCCACCTCTATGGACTCGGAGGCAGCACGCTCAAATCTCGCATCGCTGAAATGCTCCGCCGCGTCGGCCTTTCAGACCGCGCAAGAGAGCGCGTCGAAAGCCTCTCCGGCGGAATGCAGCGCCGCGTTGAGCTTGCCAAGGGCCTCATCCACGCGCCCGAAGTGCTGCTGCTCGACGAGCCCTCCACCGGCCTCGACCCCGGCGCGCGCCGCGACCTCTGGCAGTACCTCGCGCAGCTCCGCGACGAACAAGGCGTCTCCATCCTCGTCACCACGCACCTCATGGAAGAAGCCGAACACTGCGATCGCCTCGCCGTCCTCAGCGAAGGCAAACTCGTCGCCCTCGGCACGCCCGCCGAACTGAAATCAGAAATCGGCGGCGACGTCGTAGTCCTCGGCGCTGCCGACGAGCACCGCGCGCAGCAACTCGCACCCCGCATAAGCGAGCGCTTCGCGGTACCCACCAAAGTAGTCGGCACCGAAGTGCGCATCGAGTGCGAACGCGGCCATCGCTTCGTCGCAGAAGCAGCCGAAGCCTTCGCCGGTGAAATCGTAACCATCGCAGTTGCAAAACCCACGCTCGAAGACGTCTTCATCCAGCGCACCGGCCACCGCTTCTGGAACGAAGCTGTAGCAACCGAGACGCCCGCAGCGAATCCCGCGGGTCGCAAAGGAAACTAGCTCATGGCCACCATCGCCGTTCCCGCACATACACAAGCGCCGGCCAGGTCCGGCGGCCTCACCGGGCGTCTGCTGCGCCCCGCCTACACCCTCTGGCTGCGCGAAATCGTCCGCTTTTACCGCCAGCCCGCGCGCGTCGCTGGCGTGGTCGCCTCACCCCTGCTCTTCTGGGTCGTCCTCGGCTCCGGTTTCGCAAAAACATTTCAGTCCGGTTCGGCCACCGGCGGTCACTACCTCGCCTACTTCTTCCCCGGCTCCGTCGCGATGATCGTCCTCTTCACCGCGATCTTCTCCATGATGTCGCTCATCCAGGACCGCAACGAAGGCTTCCTTCTCTCCGTCCTCGCCGCGCCCGTCAGCCGCGGAGCCATCGTGCTCGGCAAAGTCCTCGGCGGCGCCACACTCGCCGCCATTCAAGGCGCAATCTTCCTTGTCTTCGCGCCGCTCGTCGGAATCCATCTCACCTTCGCATCCCTACTCCTCGCCATCTTCGTCATCGCCCTCATCAGCTTCTCGCTCACCGCGCTCGGCTTCGTCACCGCATGGCCGATGGACTCCACCCAGGCCTTCCACGCCATCGTCAACATCATCCTCATCCCGCTCTGGATGCTCTCGGGAGCCATGTTCCCCGCCAGCGGAGCATCCGGCTGGCTGCGTTTCTTCATGCGCGCCAACCCGCTCACCTACGGAGTAGACGCGCTCCGCAACGCGCTCTTCCCCACGCAGGCCACCGACTTCTCCCTCGCGACGAACCTCGCTGTCTCCATCGGATTCTGCCTCGTCACCTTCGCCGCATCCTGGGCCATCGTCAACCGCCGCACCAACAAGCCCGCCGCATAAGAAAGCCATGCTGACCACCTTCGATTCCGCGCCAGTCCCGCCCGCACCATCCGCCGCAACGCCTCGTACCGCCGTCGCCGCCATCATTCTCGTCAGCGCCGCCGCCAGCGCGTTCCTTTTCTGGCTGCTCTACTTCCACCACGCGCCCACTTCCTACGCGCAGCGCCTCACCTTCCTGCCCGCGTTCAACGCCATCTTCAACGGACTCAGCGCCTCCGCCCTCATCGTCGGCTTCCTCTACATCCGCCGCCGCCTCATCAGGCAGCATCGCGCGTCGATGTTCACCGCGTTCGCCTTCTCGTCTCTGTTCCTCGTCAGCTACATCGTTCATCACGCACTGCACGGCGACATGCTCTTCGCCGGCCATGGCCCCATCCGCACGCTCTACCTCAGCATCCTCACGTCGCATGTCCTTCTTTCGGTCATCGCACTGCCGATGATCCTCGTAACGTTCTTCCTCTCGCTCAGCGGGCGCATCCCCGCGCACCGTCGCCTCGCGCGCTTCACTTTCCCTATCTGGCTCTACGTGTCGATAACAGGTGTCGTTGTCTACGCCATGCTCGCCTGGTATCAATAGTGGTCGCTTCCGCACAACGCGAAACCTCGCCGACGCAACACGACACACTCGGCCTGCTGAAAACCGGCGCAAGCATCCTCCTCGTCGGAATCCTCTGCGTCGCATCCATCTATCTCTTCTTCGGCGGGCTCTCGCATCAGGGCCCCCACACCAACGCAGGCTGGCTCGCCCTCATCGTCGCCTTGATGTGTCTTCCCTTCGGTCTGATGCTCTTCACCCTCGGCGCCGCCAAATGGCTGGGCAGCAAACGCCGCTAGCCCCCATCGACTTTTCTTCTCAGACCGCCAAGAAAAAACTTGTCATCCTGACGCCGAGCGTAGCGAGGGGGAAGGACCTCGCACTTGACTCTCCGGTGGAAGAGCCGGGCTTAGCCCGGCGTCACCGATCGAGACGATCCCTTGGGGCTTCAGCCCCGGCCCGGGGTTTTGCCGGCCACAACCGCGGCAATCGCCGGTAATGTTTGGCGATGTCTTTGGATGAGAAGCAGATTCGCAGCAAGTTATCGTGACTATCGTAAATGAGGGAGGCACCGGGATTTCGGTGGGTATCGCACATGCAAAAGCATACATGCGGTGGTAATGAGGTATCCGGGCAAAATGTGAAGCCGACTCAGTTCTTTAGCCCCGAGGTTATTCCGAGAAGGTCACTGCGCAGAGCGATGGACGCGATATTCTCATGCTTCATGCAGAACTCTCGACCGGCGGCGGCGTGGAAACGGAAGAACGCCTGCGAGGAGAGCCGTCCTGGCAGGAGCCAGTCGTGCGGCTCCAAAATGATAAGCGGGAAGCGGTTGATGGCTGAACAGTCGCCATTGAAGAGATCCATTTCTGCACCTTCCACATCGACTTTAAGGAGGAACGGCGAGTAGAGCGATGCGGGCTTGGATTGGAGCAGGGTTGCAACTGCCAGCATGTCGACCTCCGGCCCCGCATTGCTCTCATGTGTTCGATAGCCCATGCTGCTTCGGCCGGGATTGCTTAGGTGCGCGAGACCGTCTGCCGCGGCTATTCCGGCTTGCTTGACATCTACGTCCAGACCGGCACAGTTCCGGCGCAGGAGTGCGACATTGTCTGGCGCAGGCTCGATGGCGATGACGTGAGCCTGGGGATACCGGGCGATGAGCCATAACACGCTTGCCCCAATGTTCGCGCCGCAGTCGATAATCAGGGGCTGCCGTCCGGACTCAATTATCTCTTTGTAGATGCGCGCAACGAGGACGCCATGTGCGCCGTCCGGCAGGTCATACTGTGCATCCGCAAAGCACTGACGAATGGCAAGGACATCGGAGAGTGTGCGTCTATGCAGAATTGCGAACCGCTTTCCTCGGTAGCCGACTTTCGAGATCATCTGATCCACCGGAACATCCGGGTTGGCCAGATGCCGAACGAGACGCACGGTGGGTTGCGCTGTCTGGGTGGCCATGCGGCCAAGGGGGACCAGCACGCGGCGAAGGAAGCGGACAACCGGTCGGGCAGCCATGACGACAAGGCGGCCAGCAGGAGTTGAATTCAGTGTTTCGACCGCTGTAGTCATAGGGAACCTATCCGGTTCTGCTATTCGCCGTCAGAGTAAGTTAGAGCGAGACATATGTAAAGCGAGTTCCGGCCTGGCTTACGGAGGCCTTACCAACAGCATTTCTTTGAAGCGCGGAGATGAGGGGATAGCGCGCTAGATGCCGAGGCCGAAGCCTACGTCCTGAACTTACTTCCGCGAGGCTTTTTGATCGAGCGGGACGTACATTCCTACCACCAATGGTGCCCATTGCAAAGCTTTGAAAATTAAGCACGCCGCCCTTTTTCAGAGACGTTGAGTGTCCACAACTTGTCGCTGTTGTTCGGAATTGAACGGTACCGCTGAATCCGGGACTACCCGAAAGAGAAAGATTGTAAGTCGCGGACTGTCCGCTAGCTACCGTCGTAGTTGTAGAACCTCCTGTGCCAACGCCAAGGGTTCAACGGCTGCACTCCGGTACCACTCAAGGTGACAGTTTGTGGGCTGCCCGTTGCATTGTCACTCACCGTGAGCGTGCCGGTGCGTTGTCCTATAGCCGTAGGAGTGAAGATGATCGAGACCTGGCATGTGGCGTTTACGGCCAGCGTCCCTCCGCAAGTGTTCGTCTGTGAAAAGTCCCCGCTTGCAGCGATACCGGAGAGGCTCAAGATAGCTGTTCCAGTGTTTGGTCAGAGTGATCGCCTGAGCAGAACTCGACGCTCCCTGAGCGATGTTGCCAAAACTCACCGACGAAGCTGAAGAAACAAGAGCAGCACTAACCCGACCAAGATATTGGGAACGGCTCGCTTTTCGGTCAAAAATGCACAGAATGGCCAGTTTTCAATACCGTCCCCGGGTGGGAGCAACGTTCTGTCCACGCGAACGTAACGACGACACTCAGCATCTACACGCATCTGATCCCCGAACACCAGCGCGCTGCGGTGGACATCCTAGGCGATTTGGTGACGAATGGTGACGAGTTGGGGATTCGGAGCGGAAGATCTGAAGCAAACTCGTTGATTCTTC
>DATMOZ010000108.1:0-3660 GCA_035567995.1 Acidobacteriaceae bacterium | reverse complement strand
ATGTAAAAGTCTGGCGTTAAGCTGACAGCACTTGCCAACCACCAGCGAAGCCGTCAAACCTGACCTGCCTCGTGTGCTCAACCTCTCGCACGCGATCGCCATCGTCGTCGGCACCATCATCGGCAGCGGAATCTTCCTCGTACCGCAGGAAATGATGCGCGCAGTCGGCTCTTCTTCGCTCGTCTACCTTGCGTGGATCGTCGGTGGCCTGCTCTCCCTCTTCGGCGCAATGACCTACGCCGAACTCGGCTCCGTGCGCCCCTACGCTGGCGGAGAGTACGTCTACCTGCGTGACGCCTACGGCGATCTAGTCGCCTTCCTCTATATGTGGACCTGGTTCGCCGTTGCAAAGCCGGCATCCATCGCGACCGTCACCATCGGATTCGCTCGCACGCTCGGCACCTTTCATACGTTCGCGTTCTTCGACAATGCCCTCATCCGCGGGCCTGTCACAGTCACATGGGCACAGGTGGTCGCCATCGGCGCAACCTGGTTCATCACCGGAATCAACTACCTAGGCATGCGCAAAGCCGGCAACTTCCAACTCATCTTCACCTGGCTCAAGGGCGTGCTCATCGCCTTCGTCATCGCCACATGCTTCTTCGGCGCGTCACACGGCAGCTTCGCCAACTTCGCAACCAGCTTCACCGGCGCTCGAGGCGGCTTCGCCGGCTTTATGATCGCCCTCATCGCCGCGCTCTGGGCATACGATGGCTGGAACGATCTCAACATGGTCGCCGGTGAAATTCGCAATCCGCAGCGCAATATTCCAATCGCTCTCATCGCCGGAGTGCTGCTCGTCGGTCTCCTCTTCATCGCCGTCAACGCAGCAATCCAGTTCGTCTTGCCCGCTGACGCAATCGCGGCAACGCCGCGACCTGCGCTCGCCGCCGTGGCGACAGTCCTGGGAACGCGAGGCGTGCAGATCGTCACCGTCGGAATGGCGTTCAGCATCCTCGCCGGTCTCAACGGCACCATCATGTCCGGCGCACGAATACCCTTCGCGGCGGCTCGCGACGGGCTGTTCTTCCAGCGCATCGCGCACATTCATCCGCGCTTCCAAAGCCCCTCGACATCGCTCGTCGTGCAGGCGCTGCTCTCCACCGCGCTACTGCTCGTCGTCGGCCGCTTCCAGCAATTATTTGAATTGGCAATTTTCGCGGAGTGGCTGTTCTACTGCATCACCGCCACCACGGTCTTCGTCTACCGCCGTCGCGAGCCAGGCGTCGAACGCCCCTACCGCGTCTGGGGCTACCCCATCGTCCCGGCGCTGTTCATCGCCGCAGCCGCCGTCGTGCTCTATTACACCTTCGCCTCGAACCTGCGAAACTCGCTGCTAGGCACGGCCCTCATCCTCGCCGGACTGCCTCTCTACTACCTCATCCGCCGCAATCAACGCGCCGCATCCGCATAAGTTCCTCAACGCCCGACCTACCGCTTACTCTCAATCAATTCGCGGTACAACTCCACCGTCTGCGCGGCTATCGCAGTCCACGAAAACTTCTCTTCCACCCGCCTCCGCCCCGCATCTCCAAAGCGCCTGCACAACTCCGGATCGAGCAATAGCTCAAGGAGTCTCGCCGCGAGATCGCGCGCAAACTTATCAGGCTCCGTCGGGAAGCCCGTAATCGGATCCTGCGCAAACGGCACCAGGTAGCCCGTCTCGCCGTCCACAACCACCTCTAGAATCCCGCCCGTGGCGCTCGCCACCACCGGACAGCGGCACGCCATCGCTTCCAGGTTGATGATGCCAAACGGCTCGTACACTGAAGGGCAGCAGAAGACCCGCGCATGGCTGTACAGCTCGATCGTTTCCGCGCGCGTTACCATCTTTTCGATCCACACCACGTTCTCGTTGTAGTGGCGCGCCTCATCCACTTTCGCGCGCATCTCCGCCGCAATCTCCGGCGTGTCCGGAGCGCCCGCGCACAACACCACCTGCGTATCCGGCGGCAGAAAGCGAATCGCGTCGACCAGATGCGTCACGCCTTTCTGCCGCGTAATGCGACCAACAAACAGCACATACGGCCGCGTCACATCAACGCCGTACTCAATCAGCGCATTCATCGAATCCGTCTTCTGGTACTCCTCCAGATCGATGCCGTTGTAGATCACGTGTACCCGTTCAGGCGACACAGGATAAGCGCGCAAAATATCCGCCTTCGTGCCTTCAGACACAGCGATAATCGCGTCCGCGGCCAGAATCGCCGTTTGCTCCATCCACGAACTCATCGCGTATCCGCTGCCCAGTTGCTCCGCCTTCCACGCACGCAGCGGCTCCAGACTGTGCGTTGTCAGCACAAACGGAATCCCGCGAAGCTTCTTCGCCAGAAACCCGGCCATCGCCACATACCACGTGTGCGTGTGTACGACATCGGCCTTCTCCATTTCCTTGACCTGCAGCAGATTCAAGCTCATCGCTTCCAGCGCCGTCTGAAATTTCTGCGGCTCCCCGGTGGCCAGCTTTTCCCACGGCTCGCCGCCATGTACATGCAGACGGCCTTTATCCACGTGCTGATCTCCCCAGCAGTACACATCGACATCAATCAACTTCGCCAGTTCGCGGCTCAGATAATCGACATGCACACCCGCGCCGCCATACACATACGGCGGATACTCTCGTGTCATCAGCGCTGCTCGCACTTGGGTGTCTCCTCGCTGGCTTTCAGAATGTAGCTGCACGAGGCGGTAGTCTAGTCGCGTAAGCCTGCCCCAGCAAACCGGCGCCAGGCGAGGGGCTGGCCCCGTCCCTCCAATGCAGCCAAGGTCGCATCGTCACTGCTCCCATTTCGGCAAGCGAAAGGGCGGCTTCCCGCAACGGGAGCCGCCCTTGTTTTCGTGCCTAATCTAGCATCGCAACCTACCGCGCGCGACTGCACAATGACATCACGTCCTACTCGGCCCGGCCGCGCGCAAGACCATTGCAGTTAGGGGCTGCAAGCGCGAACCGGGCCCCTTTTCCTGAACAAATCCCAGAACACGCCGGCTCATCAAAAGACTTGTCATCCTGAGCCGAAGGCGAAGGACCTCGCGTTTTCTTTTTCGACCGCAACACCGGGTGCCCCATCCTTGCGCAGCAAGAGCCTGCCCTGAGCTTGTCGAAGGGGTGGGACTGAGCTCTCCGCTTCCCGCTGGAAAAGTCGGCCTTCAGCCGGCGTCATCGATCAAGTCGGGTTTCGGTGGAAGAGCCGGGCTTTAGCCCGGCGTCACGATTAAGACAAACAAAGGGCTTCAGCCCCGGCTCCGCGAACCCGTCCGAGACACGACATTATCGCAACCAGCCTCCAGACGTGTACGGTAAAGAGACCGAGTCCGGTTATTGCAACCGCAACCGATGAACACAACCAAACCCAAGCTCGGCCAGAACTTCCTCGTAGACCAGAACGCAACCCTCCAGATAGTCGACGCGTTAGGCGACATCGCTTCGCGCACTGTCGTAGAAATCGGTCCCGGCAGAGGAGCGATCACCTCCCTGCTCGCGTCCCGAGCCCATCGCCTCATCGCTGTCGAATTCGACCGCGCGCTTGCCCGCGCACTGCGGCGCGACTTCGCGGCGAAGCCGAACGTCGAAGTGCTCGAGCGGGACGTGCTGACGGTGGACTTCAAATCACTGCTCGCCGCTGACGCCCCAGCAGTCGCCGTCGGCAATCTGCCCTACTA
>DATMOZ010000107.1:0-2742 GCA_035567995.1 Acidobacteriaceae bacterium | reverse complement strand
GGGCAGGTCCAACGCCGGGTCCGCAATCGGGTTCCCCGCGGCCGACCAGGAAGCCATGCGCATAGTGTTTGAAGACGGTACGTCCCAGGAATGCTCCCCCACCGATCAGCGGGAGATCATCGCCGAAGCCGGGTTTCATCCAGTGTTGTAGGACCATGTGTGGATGACGGGGGTAGCGATTGACATCGTTGACACCGGCCATGATGCGCTCCTTGAGCTCCTGCTTTGATCCCACCTGATGTGGCGCAGGTGCGCATAAGCGAACGCGGAGTAGTACTCCCGAACATGCTTCTCAATTCCAATTTGCGCACAACTCTTTTGCTTTACTAAGCGCCTTCAGTTTAATGTCCGCTCCGCCACCAAACCACGTTCGCTCCAGACGTTGATCCTGGCGTTCTTCCTGCTGCGGTTGTTTGAAATCCTCAAACCTGATTATGGCGTTGTAAGCGCCCCAGAGTGTGCCCCGGACGCCAGGTGTTTGCAGGTCAGCTTGCCTCTCAAAAATCTCGCGCAAGAAGTCCCAGCGCGGCGGGTCCTCCTCTTTCCTCTTCTGCACTAGGCTCCGTGGATACATGGCTTCAAAGTAACGCTCCAGCCGATTCTCAATCATTTGGATTTTTGCCAACCTACGGAAGCATTCCTCGGCCTTTAAGAACACCTCCTGC
Source organism: Acidobacteriaceae bacterium (assembly GCA_035567995.1). Lineage (GTDB taxonomy): Bacteria > Acidobacteriota > Terriglobia > Terriglobales > Acidobacteriaceae > JBBPYY01. Next base: position 2,077 of record DATMOZ010000107.1, on the reverse strand, counting down.
GTAACAGCTAGGAAATCCGCCAATTCTTCCAATCTGAACTGCATCTTTTTGCTGTCCCTGACGCGGTAGGCTTTCTGTCCATCGTCGCCATCATCAAGGTATTTTGACAGACGACCCGCACCGAAGTGAATTTCACGGAGACAGATCCCTCTCCGGTGTGACTGTTTGAAAGTAGCAGATACTTAAGACACTCATCGCCTGGTGCGATCTGCATTGCTTCCGGCATTTTGGCCATTACCCAAACACGCTGGTACAGGTTGGGTACTTACTCCCGGTACAGCTCCGGCACAGCTAGGGGGTGGCTGCCCCCACCGGGCGCTCCAAGGGTAATAGGAACGCGCTAAAGCACGGCCGATACACCGCGGAAGCAATTGCAAGGCGAAGCGGCCTCAGTTCCACGAGGACGGTCGCCCAAAAGTGGCTCAGGCGTTCGCGACGGTAGCTGTAAGGTCGGCGCTATCAGCTTCGCGCTCATCGCAGGACTCCCCAATCAAGAAGAACGTCCTGGTCACCCCGATGCTCTTAATGTTGGTGGTGCCCCGGTCTTCGAACCTAAATGCGGTCGCCGCAAGATCTCGGAAATCCTCACTTACGTGGATTCGGCCGGGCACGCCGTGTGACTCCATTCGCGAAGCAGTGTTTACGGCCTCGCCCCAGGTGTCGTACGAAAATCGCGTATCGCCGATGACGCCGGCGGTCGCCGGCCCGCAATGGATACCTATCCGTAGCTTGAGCTTCCTTTCCCCGAGGGGAGGCTGACGATCGACGCCCTTCAGCATCGCCAACGCTAGACGACCAACTGCAACAGCACCATTGCTGGCAGCGCCGTCGAAACCGCTCGCGGCCATGTAGCTGTCGCCAATGGTCTTGATTTTCTCGACCCCAAGCTGCTCGCACAGTGCGTCGAAGCTGCGTACCAGTCTATCTAAGAAATCGACGATCTCTTCCGGCGGCAGGCCGCGCGCCGCTTCAGTGAATCCAACAAGATCAGCGAAGATCACGGTGAGGTTGTCGGCGCGGTCCGCGATGCGCTCTTCCCCCGACTTCAGGCGGCTGGCGATCGCCGGCGGCATAACCGTTGCAATGAGCGTCTCAGAGCGCTCATGTTGCTCTTGCAACTCGATTTCGGCTCGATGCAAGGCGGCGAGCGCGTAAAACAACAACGCCGCGTTGATCACGATCGTGCTGAGCATGGCCTGGGTCGAGAGCGAGTCACGAAACTCTCGATCCCACGGAATGACGAAACCGGCAACCGGTGCAAATTTGAGCGCAAGCACGAGGGCAAGCACGACAACAGCGAAAAAGGCGAGGAACAAGCGCCAATTCTCTACCCCGAAAAAGAACACCATCGCGCCAGCAAGCATGAAATACACCTGCAACTCACTAGCGAGCCCGAATGACCACACGATATACGTGTGTCCGATCAGGATCACGACAAGGAGGGTGATGGCGCCGACATGCTGTCCGAATCGATGCAGGCGAGGAACCGACAGCGCCCCAGCCAGCTGGAACAAGTTGTCGGCGTTGACGCCCATGAGACCGTGAAAATCATGTAGCGAATTGACGATCAAGTGTGACGTCGCCGTAGCCATCGTCGCAAATGCGGCGAGATTCACGCAGCGCTGGCGCCGAATGATTTGTTCGTCCCGCGAGACGATCCCGACGGAAACAAGGCGCTCGAGCCATGCTGGCAAATTGATTCTGTGCTTGGGTACGCGGCGAACGAGGTCGCGCAGTCGTGGCATCGATCGGACCGTTTCGTACTCCGTCGCGCAGGGGCGCGATTGTGGCTGCGACACTATTGCACCCGTCCTTGGCCTGCTCCCCGCCATCCGGATGGGATTCCTGCCCGTGCAGCATCGCGCCGGCTATATAGCCCGGATGCCGCCAGCTATGTGTGATGTAATTCACAGAACTGCAGGTAAAAAAAAAGCGCTATTTTGTGACGGACATCACATTCTTCAAGTGATGATAGCGATAGTCCTCCAATGACGGTTGGTGCAGGTTCCAGCGAGGAGGGTCACATGACCAGTGTAGCTTTCGGTCCGCGAGCGCAGGTGACGAAGCGCTCTCGCGA
>DATMOZ010000106.1:0-9054 GCA_035567995.1 Acidobacteriaceae bacterium | reverse complement strand
GTTCCGCTTACCTTCCCACCGGTGGAGGTCCAGGAGTAGGTCGGAGTCTTCTTCGGATTCAGGTTCGTTGCCGTGCCCGTGATCGTAACTGGATCGCCCGGGTAAACCGTCGCGGGGTTCGCTGTGCAAGCGAACGCAACCGGCGGAGGCGGAATGATCGAGCCGAAGTGCAGCAGCAAACCGGTGCTCAGACGCGCAGCGTTCAAGTTTGCGCGACCGCCGGTCGGCTGAGTGACAGGCCCCCAATTCAAATGCATGTACTCGTAATCAGCCTGGAAAAGGCGGATACCAAGTTTGCCGCCTAAGAACGGCGTCGCGTAATCCATACCACCGCCAACGACAATCGCGGGGCCCCACTCATACGGCAGGCCTCTCCCGTTGAAATCGGCGCGTACAGCGCCCACCGTTGCATGCGCGAACGGCGTCACATCCTGGAGCGGAAAACGAACCACGGGGCCGATGGCCCCAGTGTAAAAGTCATCGTTGTGGCCGTTCGGATGTTGCGCACCTTCGATCTGTGCGCCGAAATATTTATTAAAGAAGTACGTAATACTTTCGATGGCGCCGTAGTTAATAGACGACATCGGGCTGTCTCCAAATACTTGGTTTTTCACCTTGCCGTGCGGCGCCAAATATGAGTACCCGAGAAATACATCGATACGCGACGGATTTTCGTTAGATCCGGGCGCTGCCACAGGCGGAGCGGCGGGCGGCGGGGCAGCCTGTGCCAGTGCGGCCGTCCCGAAACTCAGGGCACAGGCCGCTATTGCCATCCGGCTGAAAGACCGTAAAAGACGTGCTTGCATGCGTTTATCCTCCACAAAGAACTACACAGTAAAAATCATGCCAGATGGAATCGAATTCGGCCACATCAAAATGCATGGGTCGCTCGTCCCTACTGATCAGGGAATGACTCGCCGAACCGATCGCCGGAGATCACTCTCTACCTTAATGCAAGTAGAGTCAACTGAGTTGCCTCTACAACGCCAAATTTACAGCAGAATCAATACCTTAACCTGCAATGCCCACGGCCTCAACTGCCATTTCTACCAGTTTTGCCTAAAGAAAGGTAATAGGCGCGTGTGTGGATCGCGCCATACACTTGCAGTCCAGTCGGGCTTACGCGAGGTTTAGAACCTTCTTGACACTGCCGCGCTCACGCTGAATCTTCTCCTGCAGCAGTGTTATGGCGTACATCAACTGCTCGGGTCGTGGCGGGCATCCGGGAACGTAAACATCCACTGGAATGATCTGATTTACGCCCTGCACCAGCGCGTAATTATTGAAAACACCGCCCGATGTCGCGCACGCACCCATGGAAATTACCCACTTGGGCTCAGGCATTTGCTCGTAGAGCCGCCGAATTACAGGCGCCATCTTTACCGATACACGCCCCGCGATAATGATCAGATCGCTCTGCCGTGGCGAAGGTCGAAATACCTCAGAGCCGAAGCGCGCGATATCAAACCGCGACGCTCCCATCGACATCATCTCGATCGCGCAGCATGCAAGACCAAACGTCATGGGCCACACGGAACTTTTTCGCACCCAGTTGACGGCAAAATCCAGCGACGTCATGATGACGCCCTCGTTCTGGTCATAGCCGTAAGTAACCTCGCGAACCTTTTCGCGGTTCTTGGCCATCGAGACCAATGACCCGAACAGATAGCGGTCCTTGCCGTTGTCGTCAGTCGATATTTTCTGCGTATCACTCATGCGGATTGTTTCAAGTCTACCTTACGCTTGATGCCGCGTTCAGCCTCGTTTCGCTCCAGCCACGAACGCATGTGTTTGCGAACAAATTCCGTGGTGAGGCCGTACACCGCGTGTGTCGTGACATTACTCGCAGTCCCTCTCCCTCGCTCTGCGGGACGCAGCCCGACCCCGGTCGCGGGCAGAGTCGAGTCTTGCAACGCAAAGTCAATAAGCGCTCCGAAAGCCGCTCCCCTGCTTTCAGTTATTTCCGGCCATACCTCAGCCAACATCCCGTACACTCCACCCGCCGCCGCGCCGAATGTCCAATGCATCTCGTGCCGGACTGCTGCGCGTCCACGCACTTCAGGCGCCAACAACTCAGTCGCGGGTGGCCGCTCCGATTCGCGGGCAGCGTAGATTTCTTCAACAACCGCCTTCGCAGCTGCCCCAGCGAGCCCGCCCGCGATTCCCGCCGTCAACCCCAGCAGGAACCGCGGTTTCTTCCGCGCCTGCTCTGCCAGCTTCAACTCTTTTTTCCGCTTCATTCTTGGATCACCTCGTCAGCGCCAGATGTTTGTCTTCGCGAGATCGATCACTTCGTCCACGCGCCGCTCAACACGGCTCTGAGGCCGGACAAGCGATTCTCGCACCTGCTCAGCTTTAATGCCGAGCAGACGGGACGCATCAAACCACTCTCTGTGAGAGTGATGCGAAAACATCCGGCAGCAGCTTTCTTTTTTTAGCAGCGCGATCGACGCGTTGGACCAACCACCCTCCACCGCATTCGTGATGCAACTCGCCGTCAAAGAAACGCGAATTTCTTCGCATCCACGCCCTCACCTCAAATCGTCTTGTTATACTCAGAGAGTCGGACGCGCAGCTCACGGCGTCATGGTGTAACTGGTTAACACGCCGCCCTCTCAAGGCGGAGAGTTCGGGTTCGATCCCCGATGACGCTACCAAACTCCTGCAGGCAGCGCCGACCTGAAGCTCTCAATCTCATGCAAAACAAAGGCGCATCGGCATGAACCGGTGCGCCTCGCTCTACTCGGAAAATTTCGATCGCGGGAACAGCCGCGCCTAGATGCCGAGCTTCTTCACTTCGTCGTTGTAGTACTTCCGATATAGGATGTCCCACTCCTGCGAGCCTTCGAGGATGATCTTCCGCTGCGACTGAATTTTCAAACGCGCGGCGGCATCGATCTTCAACTCTTCGCTGAACAACTTCTCCAGCACTTTGCGCGCTTCCTGCCTCACCGTGTTGCGGTCTTCAAGAAACTCGCAATCATCCACTTCCGCCAGAGTATCGGCAACCGTGTGCGCCAGCTTATTCACCTTGTCGCGTGAAATTCTCACAGCACCGCCTTGTACTTGCGCGCAAGCTCGGTCTTCACCTTCTTGAACATCTCCGGATAGCTCGCGCCCGTGCGCATCATCTCCTGCTGATACGCCTCCAGAATCACGCGAACCTCTTCGTTGATGCGGTCTTCGAGCGCAAGCTCTTCGAGCATCGCGGCTGTGACGCGCTCGTTCAGCACGCCCGGCTTGTCCGTGCGGATAACCTTGGCCTCCTCCAGCGCCTTTACCGTCTGGCGGGCCAAAAACCCTACATATTCCTTAGAAAAAATCATTCCGCTATCAAAACTATCACAGAGCTTTTTCGGCTAACATCGCCTGCTCAACGCGCTCTTTCGGCTCCTGGACAGTGCTCTTCGCCGGCTTGTGCGGGCACACCAGCGTGTTCACGCAATCCTCCGGCAGTTCCATCCGCTCGACCGGATTTCCGGCGACCAGGTGCGACTCCACCAGCTCATTCAGGTCCTCCGGCTTAACGAAGCCGTACCATGTCTGCTCCGGATAAACCACGATGCTGATGCCATGCTCACACTGATCCAGGCATCCTGATGCGTTGATCCGCACCCTGCCCTTCAACCCGGCCGCCATCGCCTTATCGTTCAACAGCTTCCGCAGATCCTTAGATCCCTTCGCCGCGCACGACCCACGTGGAGCAGTTGCATCCCGCTCATTGGTGCACACAAACACATGACGCTCAAACTTTGCCAAACTCGCTCCTTGACCAGCTATTTCCGGGTTTTCCACTAATACCTACTCCATCGTAATTGACTCTGCGACAATAGCTGATTGCCCATGCAACCAGACAACCTCATCCACGTGAAAGACGACATGATTGCCTTCATCGAAGGCCACGGCATGCGTCGCTTCCCCGGCTACGTACTCGACGAAATTCCCTCCGTCGTCTGGGAAGACGAAGACAATCCCGAGAGTTGGAAAGACTTTGTTGAGAGCGCCAAGCACGCCGGCGCCGTCTTTCTTACCATGAGCGACATCGTTCTCGAAAAGGACGACGTCGAGATGCTGCTCGAACACCTCACCGATCAGAACTACCCCGATGACGAAGCGCCGGAACTCGAAGAGGCGCACATGCTCGAGAACTACATCGGCAAGACCGGATACATCCAGCTTGGCTACGCCTATCAGGGCGTGTTCTTCCTGCATGAAACCGCCACACCCTGGTACGAGCGCTATCAGCAGCTGCTCGAACAGGTTGAAGAATTCGGCGACATCATTCTCGAAGACAGTGACGACGAAGACAGCAATCAGTGAACCGTCGCGCGAACCAGTCTCCGGCAACCGGCTTCAAGATTTCGCCGCACCACCCCCGCGCAGAATCGCTGGCCCGCGAAGCGGCCATGCCGCTCGTCATCGCGCAATTGCTCTGCGCGCGAGAGATCCTGACCGCCGACGCTGCGAATCAATTTTTCTCTCCTGCCATCGATCATCTGCATGACCCGTTCGCCATGCTTGGCATGCGCCCGGCCGTCGAGCGCATTGAGTCGGCAATCGCGCAGCGCGAACCGATCCTCATCTACGGCGACTACGACGTCGACGGCACCGTCGCCATCGTCCTCCTGAAGACTGCAATCGAGCGGCGCGGTGGAACAGTCCGCTACCACGTGCCGCATCGCATTCGCGACGGCTACGGCATGCAGGCCGAAACCCTCCGCCACGCCGCCGCAGACGGCGTGCGCCTCGTCATCTCTGTCGACACAGGAATCCGCGCCTTCGCCGCGGCGCAAGAGGCAGAAACTCTCGATCTCGACCTCATCGTCACAGACCATCACCTGCCTGAAGCATCGCTTGGCCTTCCCCGCGCCCTTGCCGTTCTCAATCCCCACCAGGACGGCTGCGCCTACCCTTGCAAATACCTCTGCGGCGCAGGCGTCGCGTTCAAGCTCGCACAGGCGCTCCTCGAAGCCGACCCCTCTCAGCGCGAAGTCACCCGGGCAAAGCTGCTGCCGTCGTTTCTCAAAATGCTGGCCATCGCCACCATCGCCGACGCGGTCCCGCTGCTCGGCGAAAACCGCACCTTCGTCGCCATAGGCCTGCGCGAACTGGCGCGCCCCGCACACTCCGGCTTGCGCGCCCTCATGCAGCTCGCCCAGCTCGACCCGGCAAAGGGGCCTTTCAACACCCAGGACATCGGTTTTCGCCTCGCGCCCCGCATCAACGCCGCGGGCCGCATGGACATCGCCTCCGACGTCGTAGAACTTTTCACCACACGGGACCCCGCGCAAGCCCGCCTGCTCGCCGAGAAGCTCGACCGCCTCAACTCCGACCGCCGCGCCACGGAACAAGCGGCTCTCACAGCCATCGAAGAACGCCTCGCCAGTGATCCAGAGCTGCGAGATGCGTCGTGCATCGTCATCGACGGCGAGGGCTGGCATCGCGGAGTCATCGGCATCCTCGCCTCGCGCATCGTCGATCGCACCGGCAAACCGGCACTTGTCATCGCCCACGAAGACGGCGAGGCCTACGGCTCTGGCCGCTCTACAGACGGCTTCCACCTGCTCGATGCCATCAGCACCTGCCACGCCCTCTTTACGCGCTACGGCGGCCACGCCCACGCCGTTGGCTTCTCGCTCCCATCAGAGCTCGTCCCGCAACTGCGCCAGCAACTCGCAGCCCACGCCGCGACGTTCGCAACCACCACACTTGCAGATTTCGAGTGCGACGCCGCATTGCCTCTCGACGAGATATCCCCCACCCTCTGGAACTGGCTACGCCGCTTCGAGCCGCTCGGCATGGAAAACGCCGCCCCGATCTTCCACGCATGCGAAGTGACTCTCACGGCCGCCCCGCGCTACATGAAAGACACCCACGTTCGCCTCCGCCTCACGCAAAAGCCGGGCGCAACAACGTACAACACAGTCGGCTGGAACATGGCAAAGTGCGTCCGCGACCTCGGACTGACAGAAAGCTCCCGCATCGACATCGCCTACACCCTCCGAGAAAACCCCCACCCCGACTTCGGCGGCCTCGAACTCGAACTCCTCGCCCTCCGAACCTCCACATGATCCAAACGCGATTGTCACCCTGACGCCGAGCAGAGCGAGGGGGAAGGACTCTCGCGCTTGACCTCCCGGACGGACCGCAACCGCAAGACCGCTCGTTCGGCCACAGCCCGCAGCCATCTTCACCCCAGTTTTCCACCGGAAGAATTTGACAGACGGTTTAACATTGAATGTGAGAAAAGCCCGGCCAAGCGCCGGGCTTTTGTGTCTTAAGTCTAGACCTCTCAAGTACCAAGTCCAGACCTAAGTCTTTTCTCTCGAAGACTTTGAGACCAATTAGTATCCATGGGGGGTACTTCACGCACGCATGAGTCGCGGCTATTTCATCACGTTTGAAGGGCTCGATGGATCGGGCAAATCGACCCAGCTACGCCTGCTCTCGGACTGGCTCCAGAAACGCGGCAACGCCGTGACCGAGACGCGCCAGCCTGGCGGAACTGCAACCGGAGACCGTATCCGCAGCCTCATCCTCGACTCACGCAGTGGCGGCATTGCCCCACTCACTGAGATGGCTCTCATGTTCGCAGACCGGGCGCAATCCATCTCAGAAATCATCCAACCGGCCCTCGACGCCGGACGCATCGTTCTCTGCGACCGCTACACCGATTCCACCGAGGCCTACCAGGGCGGCGGACGCCAGCTCGGCAGCGAAATCGTCCGCGATCTGCACCGCTCTCTCTGTCAGGACCTCCAGCCGGACTTGACCCTGCTGCTGCTGCCGTCGCTCAAAAGATCGTTACAAAGGGCGCGACGGCGAAACTCACGGACCGTAGCCGCAACTGGCACCGACGAAAACCGGTTTGAGCGTGAGCGGGACGACTTCTTCACACGGACCTATGAGCAATATCGTGCCATCGCTTCGCGGGAGCCCGTGCGTGTCGTCACAATCGATGGCGACGAACCAATTGACGCCGTGCACCAGCGCATCGTATCGGTAGTGAGTGAACGGCTTGCCCAGCGAACCTGAATATCGATTTCCCCCCGGCCTCACGCGCAACCTGCCGCTCTATCTCTTCAACCGCTTCTTCAAACCGGGCAATCCCATCCTGCTGTTCGAGCACCTCGTACGCGAATACGGCAACGTCTCGCACTACAAACTCGGCGGCAGCAACATCGTCTTTATCAACGACCCTGAGCTGATCCGCGAAATCCTCATCACCCAGGCCTCTGCCTTCATCAAGGAACGCACGCAGAAACGAATGAAGATCCTGCTCGGCGAAGGGCTGATCACCAGCGAAGGCGAGTTCCACATGCGCCAGCGCAGAATCGCCGCACCCGCATTCCACCGCCAGCGCATCCAGGCCTACGCCGACGCGATGGTCAACCGCGCGGCCGCGATGCGCCAGAGCTGGCGCGAAGGAGAGCAGTTCGATATCTCCGCCGCGATGATGCAGCTCTCACTCGAAATCGTGGCGCGCACGCTGTTCGCGAGCGACGTCACAGCCGACATCCGCGTCATCAACGACGAAGTGAACGCGATTATGCGGCTCTACAACTTCCTGGTCGCCCTGCCGCGAGCTGAAGCGCTTTTGCATCTGCCCATTCCGGGGCTCATGCGCTTCCGACGCGCGCGCAAGCATCTCGATGCGGTCGTCCAGCGGATGATCGCCACACGGCGCTCAGAAGCTGTCGACCGCGGCGATTTGCTCTCGATGCTGATCTCTGCCCGCGATACAGAGAACAGCGACGAAGGTATGAGCGATGAGCAGCTCCGCGATGAGGTCATCACCATCTTCCTTGCCGGATACGAAACCGTGGCAAACGCTCTGACCTGGACCTGGTATCTGCTGTCTCAAAACCCGGAAGCTGAAGAACGCCTCCACGCCGAGATTGATGTTCTCGGCGACAGACCCGCAACCCTCGCGGATCTGCCGCAGCTTCGCTACACCGAGATGGTCTTCGCCGAGTCAATGCGCCTCTACCCTCCCGCCTGGGCAATGGGCCGCCAGGCAACACGCGAGATCGAACTTGGCCCGTACACGCTGCCCGCAGGAACGTACTTCTTATTCAGCCAATACATCCTGCAGCGAAGCGCGGAATATTTCCCCGATCCGCTGCGTTTTGAGCCAGAGCGCTTCACCCCGGAGCAGAAAGCAGCCCGGCACCGTTTCGCCTACTTCCCATTTGGCGGCGGCGGGCGCCAGTGCATCGGCGAAGCATTCTCTTGGATGGAAGGGGTTCTGCTGATTGCAACGATTGCGCAATGCTGGAACCTGCGGCTGCTGCCCGGCCAGCGGATCGAGGTGCAGCCAAAAATCACCCTGCGGCCACGCTTTCCGATTCTCATGCAGGCCCAGGCACGCCGCACGACTGCTTGAGATAGGCTTCTTATTGTGAGATTTACTGACTTTATCGGCAACGAACCGGCTGTGCTCGCGCTCCGGAAAGGCATCGCGAATGGCCGCTTGCCCAACGCAATCCTGCTCCATGGGCCGCGCGGAGTAGGCAAATACTCACTGGCGATCGCGACCGCTCAGACGCTGAATTGTCTCGACCAACGCATCGTTGGCGGCCTTCCCGACGCGTGCGGAGCCTGTACGAACTGCATTCGTATCGCCGCCGCGGAAGACCTGGACGCACGCGTCTCCGAGGCTGCCGCGGCACGTGAAGACATGCGGGACGCCGACAAGCGCGAGACCCGCATCATGGTGCAGACGCATCCTGACGTGCTGGTCATTCCTCCCGATCCGCCGCAACTCCTGGTCAAGATCGGTCAGGTCCGTAACCTCATCAGCAGCATCTATTACCGGCCCGCTGAAGCGCGACGGCGCGTTTATATCTTCACCGGCAGCGCATTCATGAAGGAAGCAGCAAACTCCCTGCTCAAGGTGCTCGAAGAGCCCCCTGAATACGCGCACATCTTCCTGCTGGCAGAAAACCTTGGAGACCTGTTGCCAACCATCCGCTCGCGCTCGACGAAAGTTCACGTAGGCCCGATGGCACCAGCAGAGATCGAGAAGTTGTTGTCAGAACGCCACGCCGAGTG
>DATMOZ010000105.1:0-4662 GCA_035567995.1 Acidobacteriaceae bacterium | reverse complement strand
GAGAAAATTTTTCATTAAGTTTGAAGGTTGCTACCACGGCCACTCTGACGCGCTGCTGGTGAAGGCGGGCTCTGGGGTTGCGACGTTCGGTATTCCCGGCTCGGCCGGGGTGCCGGAAGAAACGGTAATGCATACGCTCGCGCTGCCGTTCAATGACGTTGCCGCTGTAGAGCAGGCTTTTGCGGCACATCCCGACGAAATTGCCGCGATCATTCTTGAACCTGTGGTCGGGAACATGGGATGCGTGGCGCCGGCGGACGGGTATTTGCAGGCCCTGCGTGACACCACAAATAAGCATGGCGCGCTGCTGATCTTCGACGAAGTGATGACGGGCTTTCGTGTCGCACCCGGCGGGGCGCAACAGATGTACGACATCAGGCCCGATCTGACTTGCCTCGGCAAGATTATTGGTGGCGGCTTGCCTTGCGGAGCGTTTGGCGGTCGCGCGGAGATCATGAACATGCTCGCGCCGCTCGGACCGGTGTACCAGGCGGGAACGCTGAGTGGAAATCCCCTGGCTATGGCTGCGGGAATCGCATCGCTGAAGATTTTGATCGAGCGCGAGGGCGAGATTTATCCGCAGCTGGAGAAGCATTCTGCTGCACTCGCCGACGGTGTTGCGGCGGCTGCTCGTGGGGCGGGGATTCCGATGACGACGAATCGCGTCGGTTCGATGTTCACCTGGTTCTTCACTGAATCGCCCGTTGCGAATTATCAAGACGCCCTGCGTTCAGACACCGAAGCATTCGCTGCATTTCATCGCGCCATGCTGGAAGCTGGGATCTGGCTACCGCCATCGCAGTTTGAGGCGGCATTTCTTTCCGCTGCGCATACAGATGCTGACATCGCCGCGACCATCAAAGCCGCGAAGAATGCATTTGCAACTTTCAGTGTTACAAATCATCAGGTGTGAGGCCGGTGGGCCTAGGCCCATGCATCGACGGTTACGAAGCGGAGGCCGGCGTCCTTCGAGCGAATGAGTAGAGCGGCGGTCGCTGCGACGGTTTGGCTGCGGTCGACGCCAATTCCTGCTTGTGCGCCGTCGTGCAACAGCACGTTTGACGCGCGCCCGAGGTGACGGTTTCGCTCTACGCCGGCAGCGACGCGCCGCTCAATAGCTTCGGCAGATTTCGCGTTCCAGTCGTGCCCCATCACGTTCCATAGCACCGTCTTCAAACCCAGCTCGCGTGCAGCGCGGAGCACATCTGGCCGGCGGCCTCCGTGCGGCGGACGAAAGAACTCGACCCGCGCGCCCAGTGCATCCTCGATCGCCGCGTTGGCGTCGCGCAACTGCTGCCGTACGACACTCGGGCTTCGTGTCACGAGCAGCGGATGCGTCATCGTGTGGTTGCCGACTAGGTGTCCGGCAGCGGCGAGCGCTTTCACGATGTCGGGCCGTTGCCGGGCAAATTTGCCGATCACGAAAAATGTTGCACTGACACCATTGCGTGCGAGGACGTCGAGGAGGCGGAACGTGTGCGGGTCATTGGGGCCGTCGTCGTAGGTCAACGCTATTTGGGAGGGGTCGCGTCCCGCGATGATCGTATGCCCAAAAATCTGCGAGGTGGGCCACATCGCGGCATAAGCGTAGCCGCCTGCCGCGAGACCTGCCACCGCTCCCGCCGATGCAATTTCACCAACCATCAGCACGAGTGTAGCGGAGCACACCCAGCCACTTGCGCCGTCATGGCCGCCATGCTAACTTCGATTTTTCTTCGCTATGGCAAAGCTATTCGATCTACCTCGCTGGATCGCCGTCGAGGGTCCGATCCGCGCGGGCAAATCTTCGCTCGCTCACATTCTGGCGGAGCGGATGGGCGCGCGACGCATCAGTGAGCCGGAGAACAATCCGTTCCTCGAGCGCTTTTATCGCGGCGAGCACGATGCTGCATTTCCGGCGCAGATGTGGTTTCTGCATGAACGCCATCAACAGATGATTCGTGAAAAGACCGCGAAGCGGGACGTTCCGCTGGTCTCGGATTACATCTTCGAGAAAGACAAGCTCTTTGCCTACATCAACCTGTCTGACGCGGAGCTCGACCTCTACAACCGCTACTACAACCTGTTTCGCAATGATGTGCCTGCACCGGATCTGGTGATCTATCTGCAGGCCACTCCTGAGGTGTTGAAGCAGCGCCTCAAACGGAAAGACATTCCGAACGAACGCGCGATCAGCGAAAGCTATCTTGAGCAGACGATTCGCGCTTATGAACATTTCTTCTTCCACTACACGGCGTCTGACCTGCTCGTGGTCAATACATCAGATATCGACTTTGTGCACAACAACAGCGATCTGCAAATGTTGATGCGGCGTCTGGCTGAGCCGGTTAAAGGCACTCAGTACTTTCTGCCGCTGGGGGCGGAGGCGCGCGAAGCGTAGGCGTCAGCGCGTTTCTCCAAGTGAGAAGACGACACTGATCGTCGTCTCCACTTCGATTGGCTCTCCGTTTAGACGGAAAGGCTTGTAGTGCGCCCGTTCGATTGCATCGATTGCAGCCTGTCGGAGAATCATCGGTCCGCTTATGGCCTGCAATTTTTCGATGGCTCCATTTCGCGAGATAACCGCTGCGACGACTACGGTGCCTTGCATATGCGCAGTGCGCGCGATCGCGGGGTAAGTCGGCAGAATTGGTGAATCGAGCTGGCCCTGCATTACGCCGCCGGAAACGCGCACAGGCCCGCGTTTCACCGTAGGAGCAGCGGGACGGACCAGGGGCGACCTTGTATCGCCCAGCTTGTTGAGCAAGTTTCCGACATTGGAACCTGTGTCGTTTCCGATGGCTGGAGCGGCAGATCCGTTGAATTCTGGCATGCCAGAGGCATCTGGAATGCCGTGCGGAATGATGCTGGGTGCGGAGAACGATTGCCTGAGGACGTCAAACGCCGAGGCAACGGAGGCCGCGAGAGGAACTGGTTGTCTGAGCGGCGGCACCACAGGCACTGGTGGTGCGGGTGCAGTGATGGTCATCTGAAAAGCATGCTGTGGCAGCCTCGCTGGAGTAAGCAGCGGAGCAAGCAGCAAGCCGCTCAAAACAAGTGTCTGAACAGTTGCGGCAAGCGCAATCCCTCGCCCGTTACGCATTTGAATTGGCCCTTTTGACTCGAACAAACTCGCTTCGAACATGGCATTTCTCCGCACGTCTGCAGGAATAGACACCGCAACATCGTGTGAATGGTCCGCGCTTCCTGTTCGGTGAGCGAGACACCGGAAGGCCGGTTAGTGTTCCGTCAGCTTTTTCTTTTGGTGCACGCGCGGGCGTATACTCACTTTGGTTCGGGCGGCATCCAGCCAAAGCCGGAAGTCCGTTTTTCTGGCACGCGGCGGAGTTGCACTGGAGAGACCAGAATGAGCATCACCCAGTTGCGCGATCCTCTCGCGCCTGCGCAGAAAGTCACTTCGCAAACTCTTCTCGGAAAAAAGCAGGCAGGCGTTCCTATCACTGCGCTTACCGCCTACGACTACGCGACGGCTCGTCTAGTTGACGACGCCGGAATCGACATGCTGCTGGTCGGCGATTCGCTCGCACAGGTTGTACTGGGTTACGAAAACACGCTGCCGGTAACGATGGATGAGATGCTGCATCACACGCGCGCGGTACGCCGCGCGGTGCGGCGGGCAATGCTTGTGGCGGATATGCCGTACGGCTCTTATCAAGTTGAGCTTGCGGAAGGTGTGCGCAACGCCACACGCTTTTTGAAGGAAGCAGGCGCTGAGGCGGTGAAAATCGAAGGCGGCAGCAATCGCCTCGAACTGATCGAGCGTCTGGCGGATGCGGAAATTCCTGTGGTCGGACACATCGGGCTTACCCCGCAGTCAGTGCACCGCATGGGCGGGTATCGCGTGCAGGGTAAGTCGGTCGCGGCGATTCGCCGGTTGCGCCAAGATGCGCTCGCGCTCGAACGCGCTGGGGTGATCGCCATTGTGCTCGAGGGAATTCCTCGCGAAGTTGCCGCGCGCATCACGGCGGAGGTTGCTATTCCCACTATCGGCATCGGCGCAGGCAATAGTTGCGACGGACAGATTCTGGTTCTGAATGATTTGCTGAACCTCAGTTTCACGCCACCTGCGAAATTTGTGCGGCGATATGCCGATGTTGCCGAAGTGATCAGCGCGGCGATCAAGCACTATCGCGAGGATGTACAGTCGCGCGCCTTCCCCGCCGAAAGCGAGAGCTATCATCTGCCCGCGGAAATCAACGAAGCGATTGCGGATGAGACGAAAGTTGCCACTCGGAACGTCGTCAAGCTCTCCGCCCGCCGCAAGGCCTGAGTCGTGCGCGTTCTGAACACAATCGCGGAGATGCGCGAAGCCATCATCGCGGAGCGGCGCAAGAAGGCGGATGCGACGATCGGATTTGTTCCCACGATGGGCGCGCTGCACGCGGGCCATCTTGCGCTTGTGCGCACGGCCCGCAAGCAGTGTGACCTCGTCGTCGCTTCCATCTTTGTCAATCCGCTGCAGTTTGGGCCGACAGAGGATTTCTCGCGTTACCCGCGGACCTTCGCTGCAGATTGCGACTTGCTTGGCCGCGAGGGCGTTGATTACCTCTTCGCGCCGGCCACAGAGGAAATGTATCCAGAGGGCGCTGAAGCCACGGTCGATGTCGGGGCGATTGCGGATCGGCTCGATGGCGCATCGCGGCCAGGGCATTTTCGCGGAGT
>DATMOZ010000104.1:0-2757 GCA_035567995.1 Acidobacteriaceae bacterium | reverse complement strand
AACCAATGGGGCGAAGCTCGCTGTCTCTGCCGAATAGGCGAGCAAGTCGCCAGTATCGATGTCGAAATACCAACCGTGAAGTGCGAGCGTGTTCTTATCGACACGTTCTTGGATCCACGGAAACGACAGCAGATTGTCCAGAGACACCAGGATCGCAGCCTGCTCGCAGGCTCTCGCCTGAATGGCAGCGGGCTTCTCCGGCAGTTCGCGCAATACCCACTCCCGTGCGCGCCTTGCAATGCTTATCCAGGCTCCGATGAACTCGTATCGGTGCTCCGTAATACCCTCGCCGTCCATCAGGGCCCCGATTCCACCGCAACTGGAGTGACCCAGCACAATGATGTGCTCTACCTCAAGGCTCTTGACCGCGAACTCAATCGCAGAACGAATGCCCGGCGCTTCGGCTTCATGGCGGTATGGCGGAACAAGATTGGCCACATTGCGTACGACAAAGAGATCGCCGGGCTTGGCGCCAGTAAGCAATGCAGGGTCAACGCGGGAATCGCTGCAGGAAATCACCAGAGCGCGGGGCTGCTGGTTCTCGCGAAGTCGCGAGAAAAGACTGCGCTCGTCCTGAAAGTACTTGGCTTGGAAGCGCTCAAAGCCCGCAATGAACGCGGCGATGTCTTTCACTGGTGCTTCTCCTGGAGTTCGGTTTGACGCACGAAGTACCCTTCTTCGGTCGCGCGCACAATTTTAAAATCGTACGCTAAGCCTATCTGATCAAGTGCATGCCGCGTCAGATCGCCAGCCGCAAATCCCGCCTTCGGCATGCGAGAAAATCGAAAGCATGAAGCTCTACGCCGCAACCGGAAATGCCGGCAAGCTCCGCGACTTCATTACCGCCGCCGCGTCTTATCGCTGCCACATCTCGCCACTACCACAACTGGCCGCAATCGAGCCGCCTCCCGAAGAGGGCCTCACCTTCGCCGAAAACGCCCGCACCAAGGCGCTCTACTACGCGGCACGCGCGCCCGGCCTCACAGTCATCGCAGATGACTCCGGCCTCGAGGTCGACGCGCTCAACGGCGCTCCGGGAGTTCGTTCCGCGCGCTTCGCAGCAGACAGCGGCCTCACATCCTCGGCAGACGTCGACGCGGCGAACAATGCATTTCTTCTTGAGCGCCTCATCGCTGTGCCACCCGCGCAACGCACCGCCCGCTACAAATGCGCCCTCGCAACAGCCATCGACGGCAATCTCATCGCACAGGCTGAAGGAGTCGTCGAGGGCATCATCCTCACCGAGCCTCGCGGAACCGGCGGCTTCGGCTACGATCCGCTATTTCTCCTGCCGCACCTTAACAAAACGATGGCCGAGATCGACCTCGACACCAAACTGCAACTCAGTCATCGCGGAACCGCACTGCGCAATCTGCTCGCGATTCTCAAAGCTCAACATTAGCGCCGTTTCATTTTGGCTGCGCTTCTTCGACACAATCGTCGATTCATCACGCAGTTTTCTTGACGCTCACTCCCTCGCGTACCAATAATGAAGAGTTGAGCATTTGCATCTCCGCTTTCCATACCAGTCAGGAGCAGTCCTTCATGGCAACAGCCACCAGCCCGGTCACACACGCCCGCGGCGTTCCACCTCTCCGCCCCGGCGAGGGTCACTCATTCCTCCTGCGCAAGCTGCACTCCCTCAGCGGAATCGTTCCCATCGGCGCGTTCCTGATTGAGCACATCATTTCGAACTACGAAGCGGTCAATGGCCCGCTGGCATACGCGCAACAGGTGAAGTTCCTCAATGGGCTGCCGCTCGTTCGCGTTCTCGAGTGGACCTTCATCTTTATCCCACTCGCGTATCACATGCTCTACGGCATCTACATCTGGCTGAGCGGCAAATCCAACGTCGTCTACTATCCGTGGGCCGGAAACTGGATGTATACGGCGCAACGCTGGACGGGTCTCATCGCGGCCGCCTACATCTGCCAGCATGTTTACCGCCAGCGATTCGCCGGCGTCAACCTGCCGGAGCACCCCGGCGCCGCATTCCACAAAGTCCAGGTCGAGCTGTCGAACCCGTGGATGCTCGCCTTCTACATCATCGCGATGGCCGCAGTATGCTGGCACTTCGCGTACGGCATCTGGTTGTTCGCAGCGAAGTGGGGCTTTACACCCGGCGACAAAGCCCGCCGCAATTTCGGATATGTCTGCGCTGCCATCGGCGTCATACTCGCTGTTCTCGGCTACGCCAGCATCTACGCCTTCGTTGGACCCAACTACAGAAACGCTCCCGACGATGTGATGCCGGCGCAACCGCCCGGAATCGTCGCGCCCACTGTGCCCGGCCAGTAGCCGCAAACCTCGTCCAACAAGATCAGCCAAGGTGTTTGAAAGGAAGTCAGCAACATGGCAGCAGGTCCAAGAATCATCGTTGTCGGCGGTGGACTCGCGGGATTAGCAGCAGTCATCAAGATCGCCGAAGCAGGCGGCAACGTCGATCTCTTCTCCATCGTCCCGGTCAAGCGCTCTCACTCCGTCTGCGCACAAGGCGGCATCAACGCCGCGAAGAATCTCAAAGGCGAAGGCGACTCCACCGAGAAACACTTCGACGACACAATCTACGGCGGAGACTTCCTTGCGAACCAGCCGCCCGTCAAGGGCATGTGCGAAGCCGGCCCCGCCATCATTGATGTGCTCGATCGCATGGGAGTGCCCTTCAATCGCACGCCCGAAGGTCTCCTCGACTTCCGCCGCTTCGGTGGCACGCTTTACCATCGCACCGCCTTCGCGGGCGCCACGACCGGTCAGCAG
>DATMOZ010000103.1:0-3888 GCA_035567995.1 Acidobacteriaceae bacterium | reverse complement strand
AGATGACGGTCTCTCAGATGAGCATTACCGAAACTACTCTGAGCCCGCAGCACAAGCTGCAGTGGCTTTCAGAGCAGGCGCTGAACTGGTCCGGTCTGCCGGTCGTGCACGTGCGGCCGACAGTGTTTCTCGAAGGCCTCTTCCTGATTTTCATTTCGGATTCGGTCAGGAAATCAAATCAGATCAGACTACCGTTCGGCGAGGGCAAGACTTCGCCGGTCGCAGCGGAAGACGTTGCACGTGTGGTCGCCGCGCTGCTCGCCAATCCGCAGCCGCACATCGGCAAGATCTATCACCTGACCGGTCCGCAGTCCGAGAACATGCGTTTCTACGCACAGGAGTATTCGAAGGCGCTTGGTCGCACGATCACCTTTCAGGACATTCCGGTCGAGCCGTGGCGGAAGGGGCTGCTCGAGCGCGGCTTGCCGGTTCACCTGGTGAACCACCTCGCGACGATGGCCGATCTGCACCGCAAGGGAAGCTACGACCGGCTGTCGGACGACGTGCTCACGCTAACGGGGCAAGGGCCGTTGAGCGTGCAGGAGTTCGTCCGGAAGAATGCGGCGACATTCACAGATCAAGTCGTCAACTCGAGCTCTTCCATGTAAACCTTAGTGCCAGATTACGCATGGATTCACTTACGCATATTTTGAAGGACGAAAGCAGGTCCACATGAAAACGGCTCGAATCATGGCGGTAGCGGTGCTGATCGTCGGAAGCGGTTTGGCGCTGCACGCGGCACAGGCGCTGCAGCCGGGAATCAAGCGTACCGATCTCCAGCAGCACGATCTCAGCGTCCCCGGACGCGAGGTCGTCCAGACGCGCATCGACTTCGACCCGGGAGCGGTGGCCCCCAAGCACACGCATCCGGGCGACGAGATCATCTATGTCCTCGAAGGCTCGCTGGAGTATCAGGTCGAGGGCAAGCCGCCGGCGACGCTCAAAGCCGGCGACGTCTTGTTCATCCCAGCCGGAACGATCCACGCAGCGAAGAACGTCGGCAGCGGCCCCGGGGTGGAGCTCGCCACATATGTCGTCGAAAAAGGGAAGCCGCTCGTCGTGATAGTCAAGTGAGTGGTGCGTTTGCGGGGGCCTTTCGGTCGCAGCATCGCCGCCACTTTCTGATTGCTGCAGCGATCATCGCGATCTATGTGCTGCAGATCGTATTCGCCGTTAAAGACCAGGCCCAGACCATCGACGAGGGTTTCCATCTTGCTGCCGGGTATCGATATTGGCAGTGCGCTGACTTCGGTTTCAATTCTGAACATCCGCCGCTGGTCAAAATGGTGGCGGCCGCTCCTCTGTGGTGGTCACATACGCCGGCTCCCGAGGGCGCATGTGGTTCGGAGCCGACCACAAAAGATTACGGATATGGCCTCGGAGCCCACTGGTACTTCGCACAAGGGCTCAACGCGGAGCAGATGCTGTGGCGCGGTCGACTCGCGGCCTGCATATTTTCTCTGATACTCGCAGTCACGTGCTTCTTCTTCGCGCGCCAACTCTTCGGTGACAGCGCCGCGCTGTTCGCGCTGACGTTGCTCGCTTTTGAGCCCACCATGCTTGCCCACGGAGCCCTCGTCACGACCGACACAGCGGTGGCAGCGTTCGTCCTGGGAGCCGTCTTCGCCTTCTACCGCTACATGCAGAAGCCCACGCCCGGGCGGTTGATCGTCGCAGGCCTGATGACCGGCCTTACTCTCTCTGTAAAACATTCCGGTGTACTGGTCCTTTCGATCCTTGTTGTTCTCATGCTGGGCGAGTTCTGGCGCAGCAGAGCGGCGGAGCAGCCCCGGAGACGTCAGGCATTACGGGCGTTTTTTGCGCTGGGACTGATTGTGTTGATCGCGACCGGAGTCTTATGGACGACCTATGGCTGGCGATTCAACGCTCGCCCCAGTGGCGCCGCCATGACCACTTCGATAAGCGAGTTCATCTCATTTGCCCAGCAGATGGGAAACCGCAGCTTCGTCCTCGCGCACGCGGTTCCCGTCATGGAGCGTTTCCGGCTTCTGCCGCAGGCCTATCTGTATGGGTTCGTAGATGTGCTGAACGTATCGAATCCTGGGCTGCCGCCATACATACTGGGCAAGCTGTATCCGCATGGGAAATGGTTTTTCTTCCCTGTGAATTTCGTCATTAAATCGACGTTGAGTTTTCTTGCGCTCACACTGATCGCGATCGTGGCAGTGCCGTGGCGGCGGTTGAACTGGGGAAGACAGCTCTTCTACCTGCTGGCCCCGGTCGTTGTGTGGACAGCTATCGCGATGACCTCAGGACTCGATATCGGATACAGGCACATGCTGCCGGCGATCCCGTTTCTTTGCATCCTGCTTGGAGCGGCGGCAAGTTATCTGTTCACGCGGTCGCGCGCGTGGCGAATCGTGATCGTCGCACTCTTTGTGCTGCATATTGCATCGTCGCTGCATGCCTTCCCGGACTACATTCCCTACTCGAACGAAGCCTGGGGCGGTAAGCAGAAGACCTACCGCGTTCTGACGGACTCGAATGTCGACTGGGGCCAAGCGATTAATGAAACGAGGCGGTACCTTGCAGCAAATAACATCCATGACTGCTGGATCGCATACGACAACGTCGCGCCTGCAGAGCACTACGGCGTTCAGTGTCGGCCGCTGCCTTCCAATCCGGGTGGTGCCCCGGTCCCTCCACCGCTTCGCGCTACGGGCACATTTATTCTCAGCGACCTCAGCGTTTCTGGAATTGAATGGGAGCGCCCGGAGCTGAATCCTTACCGCGAATTCCTGCATTCCGCGCCGAAGGCGGTCATCGGCGGCGCGATGCTGGTGTATGAGGGAACCTTTGATCTGAGCGGTGCCGCGGCAGTTCAGCACCTTGCCTCAGCAGACAGCCTTAATAACGCGAAGCAATTTGAGCAGGCTGAGATGCAGGCTCGCCAGGGTATCGCTCTGCTACCCGAAAGCGTCCGCGGTCATCTCGCGCTGGGCAACGCACTGGCGGGCATGAATAAGACAGACGAAGCGCGGCAGGAGTATGAAGCCGGTCTCAACCTCGCAACGCAGCGCGCGGAATGGTATCCGATACAGATTGTCCAGCTGAGGCTGGCTTTGGACAAGCTCGCAACGCCGCACAGATAAGCCACTCATAGCAAGCACTTGCCGCAGCCGCGCACAGCACATACCCTGACGCCTGATGAACTACTGGGCGAGAGCGAGGGGGAACCTGGCAGACTTCACAGGAACCAGTCTGCTGCGTTTTCAATTGATACTCTGCGGAATCGCGCTCGCGGTTTCGGCATTGTTCTGGCTTACTCAGGGCGAGCCGAATTTTGTCAGCACTCTCATGTTCACTCTGGTGGTCGGCAATTTCACCAATGGTTCCCTGGCAATCGCCGCTCCACTTTTTTCCAAACGGCGCTTCCCGATGGATTGGATTGTGTACCTCGCGCTGCTGCTGCCCATCGGCGCATTTGGCAGTCTTCTCTCCACGCTCCTGCTGCTTGTTGTGTATGGCCATAAAGGTCCCCGCATTGAATGGATGGTGGCGAACATCGAAGTTGGCACGCTCTTTTCGTTGCTTGCGGGCATTTCCATCTTCGCCGTCGGCAGCACGCGCGACCGGCTGGAAGCGCGCAACCGGCAACTGCAAAATGAGGTTCAGCTGGGCGCGGTCAAGCTGCAGGCGCAGGAAGCCGAGCTGCAGACCGCGCATGAGATTCAGGCCCATCTGCTGCCGGCGGAGATTCCCCAGATCGCGCGGTTCCAGATCTCCTGCGCATGGCAGCCCGCCCAATCCGTGGGTGGCGATTATTTTGACGTGCTCGCATTCAGCCCGCGGCAGGTCGCCATCTGTCTCGCGGATGTTTCAGGAAAAGGAATCAGCGCCGCGCTCTTGATGGCGAATCTGCAGGCA
>DATMOZ010000102.1:0-4746 GCA_035567995.1 Acidobacteriaceae bacterium | reverse complement strand
TTCGTCTTTATTCAGCGCCCTTCCGGATCAGTTTCAGCGCCGATGCCCGATAACAACCTGCCATCCGCAACATGCAGCTCGTTAACATGATTGTCATTAACATGCTGGTCATCCCTCTGCAACAAAGGCCTGCTAACACTGACAGCGGCGGCGCAGTGCGCGTCGGAGATTCACATTCAATGACTGATGTGGGTTTCTGGGCTACGCCGCGAATCTTAAATCGTGCAGGGGTTATCGATGTCTCATTTCAGGTATCTACGCACTCTGGGCTCAATTGCACTCGCGAGTGCATTTTGCAACTTTGGCGCCAACGCCCAGGAAATCAAGAAGGTCTTCGTCATTGCGATGGAGAACCATAACTGGACACAACCAGCGAACCAATTCACAGGACCCATCCAGCAGATCTTTCAGAACCCGAACGCACCGTTCATTAACAGCCTCGTGAACGGAACCGCGCTTGCCGTCATTAACGACTCTACCGTCAACATCAGCCAGCAGGTTGCGTACGCCACGGCCTACCACAATGTGCTGGCCACCTCCGGTGGAAACAATCCCCACATCCATCCCTCTGAGCCAAACTACCTCTGGGCAGATGCAGGCACCAACTTTGGCGTGGCGAATGACAATGATCCCTTCGGAGCAAACGGCACCAACCAGAACACCCCGCTCCATCTCACCAATTTTCTGACGCGCGCAGGAAAAACCTGGAAGTCCTATCAGGAAGACATCGACCTTGCCCGCAATGACGCCGGGCAACTGATCAACGTTCCTCTGCCGCAGGATCAGTGGACCGTTCCGCTCACCAGCTTCTCGGGCGTCTTTGGCAACAACACCTTCAATAGTTTCAACGGCGCCAACCAGTTCAACTACGCCGCAAAACATAACCCCATGGTCTTCTTCTCAGACACCAACGGCGGAAACAATGCAACTCCGACCAACCCGCTGTCTCAGCAGTACGCGCCGTTGCAGCAGTTGATGACCGATCTGGCGAATAACACAGTGGCTGACTACACCTGGATTACGCCAAATCAATATAACGACATGCACACCACCCTTGCGGCTGGCTATAAGGGGCTGACCGGCGATTCTGCAAAGATCCTGCAGGGCGACGACTTCCTCAAGCAGATCGTTCCCGCCATCATGGCGTCGGACGCATACAAGAATCACGGTGCGATCATCCTTTGGTGGGACGAGTCTGAAACGGACGGCGTGGCGGGCGACAACCCAGACGACTTAAACCACACCGTCGGGGAGATCGTCATCTCTTCGCGGGCGCACAAAAACGTGAACGGCCTCCCCTACGCGAGCCCGGTCAACTTCACACACTCCTCCGACCTCCGCACCATGCAGGAAATCTTCGATGCCGGCCCAT
Source organism: Acidobacteriaceae bacterium (assembly GCA_035567995.1). Taxonomy (GTDB): domain Bacteria; phylum Acidobacteriota; class Terriglobia; order Terriglobales; family Acidobacteriaceae; genus JBBPYY01. Next base: position 3,374 of record DATMOZ010000102.1, on the reverse strand, counting down.
TCCTGGGTGATGCAGTTAACGCCAATGACTTGTCCGATCTGTTCGATGCGGGCGCAATTCCGAAAAAGCCGTAGCAAACCTGTTCAGCTCACGCCGGTTTGCTCTTGACACACCCGATACAATAAACACACCAAGGCCGCGCACATTGCGCGGCCTTCGTTCTTTCTAAAGTCCAGACCAGCAGCCATACCAAGTCCAGACTTAAAGTCTCTCGTTCGAAGACTTTAGGACTTTTAGTCACCCACCGGGGGTGGGTACTTAGTCCCGCTTGCTACACTCAAAACCATGCTGGATGAAGCCACGTTTCGCCGTCACGCCGAGCAAGCCCTTGAATCTCTGAAACAAAAATTAATCAACGCAGAAGAAGAGGGCGGCTTCGAAGCAGAAGAACAAAACGGCGTCCTCAACGTCGTCTTCGAATCGCCCGGCGCCAAGTTCGTGCTGACGCCCAACACACCCGTACGCCAGATCTGGATATCCGCGCTTTCGACCAGCTTCAAACTCGACTGGTCCGACGCCGAAGAAGCCTTCGTCCTCTCAAAGACGGGCGAAACGCTCACTCCGCTCGTCGAGCGTCTGCTGCGCGAATATCTGCACGACGAAGAAATCAACCTCGGCTAGCAGCGGTGAAGAACCAGGCAAGCCTCTCCGTCGCGATCATCACCCACAACGAAGCGGCAAACATCGCACGCACCCTCGGCAGCGTCGCGTGGGGCGACGAAATCATCGTCGTCGACTCCGGCTCAACCGACGACACGGCCGAGATCGCTCGCCAACACGGAGCGAAGGTCTTCTTCGAAGAATGGCGCGGATTCGCCGCCCAGAAAAATTTCGCAATCGCGCAATGCACCAGCGATTGGATTCTCTCGCTCGACGCCGACGAAGAAGTTTCCCCCGAACTCGCAACCGAAATCCGCGCAGCGCTCACGACTCCGCAAGCCGACGCGTACTTCATCCCGCGCCGCAATTTCTTCCTCGGCCGATGGATTCGACGCGGCGGCTATTATCCCGACGCCAAGCTGCGATTATTCCGGCGCGGCATGGCCTCATTCGCGGACCGCACCGTGCATGAAACGCTGCAGACCTCTGGCAAGACAGCGACACTGAAGGCTGATCTGCTGCATCACGCATACCCCACGCTCAGCAGCTACATCGAGCACATGAATCGATACAGCACGCTCGGCGCCGAAGTCATCGCATCCCGTGGCAAACGCATCAGCCTGTTTTGGCACATGTTTCTCACCCCGGCCGCCACCTTCGTCTACAACTACATTTTCCGCCTTGGCTTCCTCGACGGTCCCGAAGGCCTGCTGCTGCACGCATATCACTCCGTCTACGTAAGCTGGAAATACGCGAAGGCCTGGCAACGCACACGCCGCACGTGATGGTTGGCATTTGCGCAACGGCACGATACGCTGAGCCACATGCTCCGCTTCCTCCGCTTTGGTTTCGTCCTCGCCCTCGCTGCGCTTGCGACCGCTTCAATCCACGCCGACACCATCGCGCAGAAGACTGCCGGCATGCATCACATGGATGGCTATTTTCCGCTCGACTACGACGCAAAAGCAGGCAAGCTCTACCTGACGATCGACAAGTTCAACACGGACTTTCTCTATCTCGACCAGCTTCCAAACGGACTCGGCCAAAACGACATCGGCCTCGACCGCGGCCAGCTAGGCGAACAACGCCTCGTTCGCTTCGAACGCTTCGGCCCAAAGGTGCTGCTGGTGCAGCCCAACCTCAAGTACCGCTCCTCTGCGACAGATGCCGCCGAACGCAGCGCGGTGACTCAGTCCTTTCCGGAGTCAGTCGTATGGGGATTCAAAGTCGAAGCAGAAGACGACGCGAAGGTCCTCGTCGACGCCACAGAATTCTTCCTGCATGACGCGCATGGCGTCGCCGAGACCCTGCAACGCACTCAGCAGGGACAGTACAAGCTGGATGCATCGCGCTCTGCGCTCGCGGACGACAACACCAGGAACTTCCCGCTGAACACTGAAGTCGAAGCAATTCTCACCTTTGCCACCGACGCGCCGCCAGCCCACAACCTCCTCGCGGAGGTCACACCGGACGCGCACTCTGTCACGGTCCGCGAGCATCACTCCCTCATCGCGCTGCCCGACGCCGGGTATCAGCCACGCGCGTTTGATCCCCGCGCTGGATACTTCCCTTTCAGCTATCGCGATTACACAGCGCCGCTCGGCTCGTCCATCGACGTGCACTTCATTCCACGCCATCGTCTGCAGAAGAAAGATCCGAACGCGGCCATCAGCGACCCAATCAAGCCGCTCACTTACTACGTCGATCGCGGAGCGCCTGAGCCGATTCGCACCGCACTCGTCGAAGGCGCACGCTGGTGGAATCAGGCCTTCGAGGCCGCGGGATTTCGCAACGCCTTCCGCGTCGAAGTGTTACCCGACGGCGCAGACCCAATGGACATCCGCTACAACATGATCCAGTGGGTGCATCGCTCCACACGCGGCTGGTCTTACGGCGCAAGCGTGATTGATCCGCGCACCGGAGAAATCATCAAGGGTCAGGTCACACTCGGCTCGCTGCGCGGACGCCAGGACTATCTGATCGCCGAGTCGCTGCTATCGCCCTATGTCGAAGGCAAGCCGATTCCAACTGCCATGCAGGAGATGGTGCTGGCGCGCATCCGCCAGTTGGCAGCGCACGAAGTCGGACATACACTCGGCCTTGCGCACAACTTCGCCGCCAGTTCGTTCTCGCAGGGAGCGTCGGTGATGGATTATCCGCACCCGTACATCGCCCTCGATGCGCACGGCAACATAGATCTGTCGCACGCGTATGCAACCGGCATCGGTGAGTGGGACAAAGTTGCAATCCGCTACGGCTACTCGCAGTTCTCCGCAAGCAGTGAGCCACATGAGCTAAGTTCAATCCTCACGGATGCGCAGGCGCGCAGGTTGTACTTCATCACCGATGAGGACTCACGCCCGATGGGGAGCGCGCATCCGCACGCGCACCTCTGGGACAACGGTGCAGACCCGGCGTCAGAACTCGACCGCGTCTTGAAAATCCGCAGCGTCGCGCTGAGCAACTTCTCCGCGAATGCAATCCGTGCCGCCGCACCAATGGCGACACTTGAAGACACTCTCGTGCCGGTCTATCTGCTGCATCGCTATCAGACCGAAGCAGCCGCAAAAGAGATTGGCGGCCTCGATTATCGCTACAGCTTGCGCGGCGATCATCAGCTCACGACAGCAATCGTGCCGCCCGACCAGCAACGCCACGCGTTGCAATCGGTGCTCAAGACGCTCGATCCGTCGACGCTGACGCTGCCTGAATCGCTGCTCAAGAACCTGCCTCCGCGCCCGCCCGCATATCCGCGCACGCGCGAGTCGTTCCCA
>DATMOZ010000101.1:0-4195 GCA_035567995.1 Acidobacteriaceae bacterium | reverse complement strand
TGTCGCTGGCTTTCGGTTCTTTCGTGCGAGTTCGAGGAATGAGCGAAGCACGGGAGTCTCGTGTTGCGGAGACCAGGCGATCACCAGGTCGATGAAGGCGGCACGGTCGGCGAGCGGGACGAACACCAATTCATCACTGCTGAGTACCCGTGCGCCCTGCGCCAGAATTGTCACGCCCTCACCCGCTTCGACAAGCGCCATCAAGCCTAATGAGACAGTTGCCGCGGCACCGATCCTGGGAGAAAACCCTGCCTCCGCACAGAGAGTGATCACCTTGTCGAACATTGCGGGCGAGTATGTCCGGTCACACATGATGAAACGTTCGCCGGCCAGTTGGCGCATGAAGATACTGCGTTTCTTTGCCAGCGGATGGCTCTTGAGCAACACCGCGTACATCGGCTCGGTGAGAAATCGTTCAGAGCGTAAAAGCGCTGCATGCACGGGTTGTACCGGACGTGTGAACGCGACATCTACGGCACCGCTCTGCAATACCTGGTGCTGCACGCCGGGCGCCATTTCCACCAGCGATACCTGAACGTCCTCAAAGCGATGGCGAAATTCTTTGATGATCTTCGAGAAAAATGGCCCGGTGCCAGCGACAAAAAATCCGATGGCCAGAGTGCCAATCTCTCCGCGGAGCGACTTCTGCACATTTGCGACAGACTTATCAGCTAAAGCAAGAACAGCCCGTGCGTCCTTTAGAAACTGCTCGCCGTGGGAGGTGAGGCGGATCCGCCGGTTGCTTCGATCAAAGAGAGATATGCCTAATTCCGCCTCGAGGTCGTGAATCTGTTCGCTGAGTGCGGACTGGGACACATGAAGAAGCCTGGCTGTTTGTCCAAAGCCACCGTTTTCCGCGACTGCGGTGAAGTAGCGTAAGTGTCTCAGTTCCACGTCTTCCATTCTACTTGAAACAGGTCATCGTTTTTTCCGATGTAACCTGTCGGAATAAAGTACGAGTCCAGCCCAAGCCTTTGTGAATCAATATCGAGATAACGGTTATTCCGATGGTTTCCTTGGAATCGGCCGGCAGGGGGCCCGCAAAAACATGTGGATCGTCAAACTGGCGCTGGATCGGCCATACACCTTCATCATTCTGGCCTTGCTCATTCTGATCATGAGTCCAGTGTTGATCCTGCGGACGCCAACGGACATCTTTCCGAACATCAACATTCCGGTTGTGGCAGTTGCCTGGCAGTTCACGGGGTTGAATCCGGAGGAGATGGAGGGGCGGCTCACCACTCCTTATGAGAAGGCGCTTACAACGCTTGTAGACAATATCGAACACACTGAGTCGACCACATACAACGGCGTGGCGGTCGTCAAGATCTTCCTGCAGCCGGGTGCGAGTCTCGACACGGCAAACGCACAGGTCACAGCCACTTCGCAATTCATATTGAGACAACTTCCGCCGGGCACGCTGCCGCCGGAGATCATCAACTTCAGCGCATCCAGCGTGCCGATTCTTCAGTTGGGAGTCTCCGGCAAAGGACTGGACGAGCAGCAACTCTCGGACCTGAGTCAAAACTTCGTTCGGCCTCCGCTGGTGACTGTGCCTGGTGCTGTGCTTCCCCTCCCCTATGGAGGCAAGCAGCCGCAGATCTCCGTCAGCATGGACCAGGCGAAGATGCAGTCGAAAGGAGTTTCTCCGGGCGACATTTTGAACGCGATGAATGCGCAGAATGTGGTCACGCCATCGGGAACAGCGAAGATTGGCGTCGATGAATACGACATCCGCACCAATGCGGCGCCTCGCTCCATCGACGAGCTGAGCATGATGCCGATCAAGCAGGTGAACGGCGCGATTGTCTATCTTCGCGACGTCGCCACGGTGAGCAGCGGCGCTTCGTTTCAGACGAACATCGTGCGGCAGGATGGCCGCCGCGGTGTGCTGCTCAGTGTTCTCAAAGCCGGCAATGCATCGACTTTGAGCGTTGTTCAGGGAATCCTGCACATGCTGCCGCGCGTGGCGCAAACTGTTCCACCGAACCTGAAGATGACGCCCTTGAGCGATCAGAGCGTTTTCGTTCGTGCAGCCGTCTCCGGTGTTATTCGTGAGGCTGTTATCGCCGCTGCGCTTACTGGGCTGATGATTTTGCTTTTCCTGGGCAGCTGGCGGTCGACCCTGATTATTGCGGTGTCCATTCCGCTTTCGATTCTCTCTTCGGTCATCATTCTGAGTCTGATCGGCGAAACCATCAACACGATGACACTTGGTGGTCTTGCGCTCGCCGTCGGCATCCTGGTCGACGATGCAACGGTGACGATCGAGAATATCGAACGCTTTCTGGAAAACGGTTATGAGCTGCGCGAAGCGATTCTCGACGGCGCCGCCCAGATTGCCGTGCCAGCGCTTGTTTCTACACTTTGCATTTGTATTGTTTTTCTGCCGATGTTCTTTCTGCAGGGAGTGTCGCGCTATCTGTTCGCGCCGCTGGCTGAGGCCGTCATGTTTGCGATGATCGCCTCCTATATTTTGTCGCGCACGCTGGTACCAACGCTCGCCATGTACCTGCTTCGCCACAAAGAGCATGGGGCGACGCGGAATCCGTTCGTGCGGTTCCAGCGCGGCTTTGAATACATGTTCGAGCGCGTGCGCAGTTCCTACCAGCTGCTGCTGACGCGGCTCGTGTTCTCGCGCAAAGTTTTTGTGCCGGGATTTCTGCTGGTTTGCCTTTGCGCTTTTCTGTTGCTGCCGTTTCTTGGACAGGACTTCTTTCCTGATACGGACTCGGGGGAATTCATTCTTCATGTCCGCGGGAAGACGGGGATGCGTATCGAGGAAACTGCGCGCATGGCGGATCTGGTTGAGGCTTCGATCCGGAGCAAGATTCCTGGGAAAGAGCTCAACAACATTCTCGACAATATCGGCCTGCCCTACAGTCCCCTGAACACGATGCACAGCACATCGGGCATCATCGGGGCGGCGGATGGCGATGTGATGGTTACGTTGAATGAAAACCATCACCCAACAGCGGACTATGTGCGCGAACTGCGCAAGACGCTTCCTCGCGAGTTTCCTGGAACGCTTTTTTACTTCCTGCCTGCCGACATTACGACACAGATTCTTAATTTCGGCTTGCCGGCTCCCATCGACATACAACTACAGAGCAACGACGTAGCGGCCAGCACCAAGCAAGCAACGGCACTGTTGCAGGAGTTGCGGCAGGTACCGGGCTTGACTGATCTGCGGATACAGCAGCCGACGGATTATCCGACGCTTAACGTGAATCTGGATCGGACAAAGGCGGAGCAAGGCGGGTATACGACGCGGGATGTGGCGCAGAGCATGTTGAACAGCCTCAGCGGCAGCTTCCAGATCACGCCGATGTTCTATCTGAACTACAAGAATGGCGTGAACTACAACTTAGTCGCGCAGACTCCGCAGTACCACATGAACACGCTGCAGGATATTCAGAATATTCCGATTAATTCTTCTATCACTGCGCCGCGCGCGACGCCGGAAGTGCTTGGGGATCTAACCTCAATCGAACGCGGGCACGAAATGGCCATCGTCTCGCATTACAACATTCGTCGAGTGGTCGACATCTATGGGGCGGTGCAGGGCCGTGACCTGGGCGCCGTCGCAAAGAATGTTGAAACCATCGTTCATCAACATGAGAAGTCTCTGCCACGCGGCATGTTTATTTCATTACGCGGCCAAGTGCAGACAATGCGTAGTTCTTATGTCTCGCTGCTGGGTGGGCTGGTGTTTGCTATCGTGCTCGTCTACATGCTCATCGTGGTGAACTTCCAGTCGTGGCTGGATCCGTTCATCATCATCACAGCTCTTCCGGCGGCGCTGGCGGGCATTGTGGTCTTCCTTTTTCTGACACACACTTCGCTCAGCGTGCCCGCCCTGATGGGCGCCATCATGTGCATGGGCGTGGCAACGGCGAACAGCATTCTTGTCGTGTCATTCGCGAAGATCCGTTACGCAGAACATGGTGATCCGATCCTGGCGGCCATCGAAGCGGGGGCCACGCGCTTTCGTCCAGTCTGCATGACGGCGCTCGCGATGATCATCGGCATGGTTCCGATGGCCCTTGGCCTTGGCGACGGCGGCGAACAAAATGCGCCGCTGGGGCGCGCCGTCATCGGTGGCCTGCTCTGCGCGACTGTGGCCACGCTTGTTTTCGTGCCCGCGGTCTTCGGAATGCTGCATGGGGAGAAAAAAGAGGGGTCTGCCGCACTG
>DATMOZ010000100.1:0-5241 GCA_035567995.1 Acidobacteriaceae bacterium | reverse complement strand
GATGGCATATCACCGGTATCACCGAACGAACACCCATCTGGCGCGCATTTTCAACACCTACGGGCCGCGTCTCGCCGCGGGCGACGGCCGCGTCATTTCCAACTTCGTCGTGCAGGCCTTGGCCGGTGAGCCGTTGACCGTCCAGGGCAATGGTTCGCAAACCCGCAGCTTCTGCTACGTGTCTGATCTCATCGATGGCTTGCTGCGGCTCGCAAAATCCGACGAAGCTATGCCAGTCAACCTCGGAAATCCCGACGAGTGGACAATTCTTGAACTCGCGCGCCACGTCCTCGAGGCAACAGGTTCCAGCAGCGAAATCGTATTCCGTGATCTGCCGCCCGACGATCCGACGCAACGACGCCCTGACATCTCGAAAGCGAAGGACGTGCTTGGTTGGGATCCTCTGGTTCCTTTGAGCGAAGGCCTGCGCCACACCCTCGCGTACTTCCGCGGGCCAGGACAGCCGACGAAGAGGACGTCCGCAAAAACTGCGACCGCGCCCGTCGCATAAGTCCCGACCTGGTCATGAAAATTGTGTCAAACACTGTGGTTGACGCGATTATTGCGTTCGGTCTTCAGTATCTTGGACTACATGCTCAAGCCCCTGGCAGCCCTTTGTCTTTTGATCATTGCACCTCTCTCTGCACATAGTCAGAACGCGAACAAGCGAATCAACCTTCCCAGCAGCAAACAACTTTTGCCCACAGTCCCGGGCAATCCACAAAAAATAAATAGTCTCCCGATGACGATGGTGGTCTCGCCCGACGGCCGCTACGCAGTCACGCTCAACGCCGGATACGGCACAGCCATATCGCGGTACAGGCAATCGTTCTCCGTGCTCGACCTTACGACGAACGCAACCGTCGCTGACTTTCCCGATGACCGTACGCCGCTGCACGCAAAGCAGACGCTCTATCAGGGCACCGCCTTTTCGCGCGACGGCAAGCATCTCTACGCAAGCATGGCGTCCATCAGCACACCGACCGGGGGCAAGCCGGGAACCACCGGCAATGCCATCGCCGTTTACGGCTTCGCAGGAGGCCACATTACGCCCGAGCGCTTGTTGCCGATTCCGCTGCAGCATCTCGCCGCCGGCAAGCGGCAGAACCCGCTGAACAGAACGCTCGCTCGAGGCGAAGCAATTCCGTTCCCCGCCGGCCTTTGTGTCGTAGGTCAGGGAGCGGAAGAGCGTCTGCTCATCGCCGACAACCTGTCCGACGACGCCTTGCTCATGGATGCCGCGACGGGAAAAATACTGACGCGCTTTGATTTGTCATTTGCACAGGCTGTGCCTGCGTCGTATCCCATTTCCGTCGCTGCCACCCGCGATGGCAAACGCGGGTTCGTTTCGCTCTGGAACCGCTCCTCTGTTATCGAACTGAATCTCGCGACGGGAAGCGTTGCAGGCGAAATCCCACTGATGAAGCCGGACTCCGCAACCGCGGCGGGCTCTCACCCCGCGGCGCTCGTGCTTTCGCCCGACGAAAAAACTCTCTACGTCGCCCTGGCCAACAGAGACGCAGTCGCGCAGGTCAACATCGCCGCTTCCGCAATGCGCCTCGATCGCTATCTCCCCACCACGCTTCCCGGCCAGAAACTTTTTGGCGGAGTTCCAAACGCCCTCGCTCTCTCCGCGGATGGCCAGCGTCTCTACGTCGCAAACGCCAGTTCTGATTCCATCGCTGTTATCAAGGTCGGCGACAAAGAAGACAAGCCAGCGAAACCACTCGGATTCATCCCGACAGAGTGGTATCCGACCGCCCTCGCGGTTCAAAACAACGACCTCGTCATCGCTACCGCAAAAGGCAAGGGAACAGGCCCCAACAATTTTCCGGCGCCGAACGGAGACGCGAAAAGCGATCACACCTACATCGTTACGCTGCTCAACGGTTCGCTCTCGCGAATCGACCGCCTTCAGGCGGAGCGTCACATTCAGGAACTGACCGCGCAGGTCATTGAAAGCAATCACGAACGCGCCGTGCAGCAGGGCATCGTTTTCGCGAAGAGTGGACAGCGCATTCGCCACGTCATCTACATCATCAAAGAGAACCGCACCTATGATCAGGTTTTCGGAGATATCGCCGGCGCGAATGGCGATCCATCGTTGACGATGTACGGCCGCGATATCACGCCGAACGAGCACAAGCTGGCCGAACAATTTGGCGTGCTCGACAATTTTTACGACTCAGCTGAAGTATCGGGCGATGGCCACGTGTGGTCGAACGCCGCGATCACCAGCGATTACACAGAGAAAAACTGGCAGCAGGACTATCGCAGCCAGGAACGCACCTACGATTTCGAAGGAATGGTGTCGGAGGGCTACCCACTGCTGCAGGGCATTCCCGATGTCAACGAACCGGCCAGTGGATATCTGTGGACCAACCTTGCCGCGCACGGCAAGACGCTCTACCACTTTGGCGAATTCATCTCTTCCCAGTTCTGCGATCTGAACAGCAAGCAGGCTCTACAGCCAATGCCGCAGGAGGGCACTCCCGAACCGACGACGTCGTGCGAGCACGACGCAATTCGCCAGGGCGATCCCGTTCCAGCGAACTATGGCGGCGGGGTCAGCAAATACCCCTGGCCAATCCCTCTCATCGCCGGCAGCACCGCGACAAAGCCCGAGCTCGTCGGGCACTTCGACCCACTCTATCCGGACTTCCAGATCGATTTTCCCGATCAGATGCGCGTCGACGAATTCCTCACAAAATTCGGCCCCTGGTCTGCCGCACGCGGCACCGGAAAAGACGAGATGCCCGACTTCGTCATGCTGCGTCTGCCCAACGATCACACCGGTGGAACGCGCCCAGGCGGCCCGACACCGCGTGCCTCGGTCGCTGACAACGACCTCGCCGTAGGACGTGCGGTCGATGCCGTCTCGCACAGCGGCTACTGGGATGACACTGCATTCTTCATTCTCGAAGACGATGCGCAGGCCGGTGCCGACCACGTCGATGCGCATCGCAGCATCGCGCTCGTGATCAGCAAGTATTCGCCAAAGGGCGCTGGCGCCAATCCATTTGTGGATCACACGTTCTACACAACGGTCAGCACCGTGGCGACGATGGAGCGCCTGCTGGGGATACCGCCCATGAATAACAATGACGCGATCGCCCCGGTAATGGCCCCGCTCTTCACCGGCGACGCGCAGCCGCCGTTCAGCGCCGACTACTCAAATCGCGACAACCAGCTCATCTACCAGGCCAACAGCAAGGCCGCCGTCGGCGCAGGCGCATCTGCAAAGATGGACTTTCGCCACGCCGACCAGGCGGACCCTGCGAAGCTGAACGTCATCTTGTGGCGTGACGCAATGGGTGCAAAACCGGTACCGGCAGTGTTGCGGCATCCAGCCAAAACTCGCCGCGACGACGACTAGCGCGCCGAAATGCTTGACAACCCCGATACAATAGAAGCAGGAAGAGCCCGGCAAACCGCCGGGCTTTTCGTTTGCTTGCGAAGTCTTACTTGTACCGGACCTTGGGGGTACTTAGTCCGGACCTAAAGTCTCTCGTTCGAAGACTTTAGGACTTTTGTCACCCCATGGGGGGTGGTGTACTTGGCGCGGTGCGAGACAATGAGAAACAGCAAGGAGAAACGTGGAATTCGTCGACCTGAAAACGCAGTACGCGAAAATTAAGCACGACGTCGATGCGCGCATCCAGGCAGTTTTGGAAAGCGCACAATTCATCCTCGGTCCCGCCGTCACAGAGCTCGAAGAAAAACTCGCCTCTCGCATCGGAGCGCGCTACTGCATCAGTTGCGCCAGCGGAACCGACGCGCTGCTGCTCGCCATGATGGCACTCAACATCGGCCCCCACGACGAAGTGATTACGTCACCGTTCACCTTCATCGCGACCGGAGAAATGATCGCCCTCCTCGGCGCGAAGCCAGTATTTGTCGACATCGATCCGGTCAGCTACAACCTCGATGCGTCGCTCATCGAGGCAGCCATTACCCCTCGCACACGCGCCATCATGCCGGTCTCCCTCTACGGCCAGACAGCCGACATGGACGCGATCAATGCGATCGCGCAGCGCCACCATCTCCCGGTAATCGAAGATGCCGCGCAGAGCTTCGGTGGCACATACCAGGGCCGGCATTCCGGCAATCTGAGCACGATCGGCTGCACCAGCTTCTTTCCCTCAAAGCCGCTGGGTTGCTACGGCGACGGAGGTGCATGCTTCACCAACGACGAATCGCTGGCAATCGCGATGCGCGAGCTGCGGAATCACGGCCAGGAGCGGCGATATCACCACACCCGCATCGGCATCAACGGCCGCATGGATACAATGCAGGCCGCAGTGGTGCTCGCGAAGCTCGAAGTCTTCGACGACGAACTCCGCGCACGCGGCGAAATCGCGGCGGAATACACGCGCTTGTTGAAAGACATCGTGCAGACTCCAACGGTTCGCCCGGGAGATTACAGCCCGTTCGCGCAATACACGATTGAGGTCGAAGATCGGGACGCGGTCGCTGCGGCGTTAGCAGAGCAGGGAATTCCGACAGCAATCCACTATCCGGTTCCGTTGCATCTGCAGCCGGCATTCGCGCCATTGGGATTGAAGGCGGGCGATTTCCCGCACTCCGAAACAGCGGCCCGGCGCGTCATCAGCCTTCCAATGCACCCTTACCTGACACATCAGGATCAAGCGCGCGTCGCCAATGCCGTTCGGGCGGCGGTTGCGCAACATGCGGTCCGAACCTAGCTTTTCAAGGGAGAGATTTGAAATGGCAAAGCTTACCGAAGCAGAGATTGCAGAGCAGATAAAAACGCTGAGCGGATGGACCTACGCAGCAGGGGAAATCACACGCAGCTTTGAATTCGCCGACTTTGGCGCTGCGTTCGCTTTCGTGACGCGAGTTGCACTGAAAGCGGAGGCGATGGGCCATCATCCTGACATCGACATCCGTTACAACAAAGTGCGTTTGGCGCTTGTATCGCACGACGTCGGCGGAGTCACCAGCCGGGATGTAAAGTTCGCATCCGCTGTAAACGAGTTGCGGCCCTAGGCCGCATCGTCCGACTCGTTCGGTTGATCTGAGCCGTCCCGCCGGTAATTCTCCATATCGAGCGGCTGCCGCGAGCGCACCGGAGAGTGCCCTTGGATCTCGGACAGGGCTCGTCGATTCCATAGGGCAACTGCGGTACCACCCAGCAGCGCAGATCCGGCGAGCATGAAAAGGGTGCGCCAGCTTGGCATCCGGCGGGGTTTATCGATATTCGGCGCAACAGGTTCGGGT
>DATMOZ010000099.1:0-6327 GCA_035567995.1 Acidobacteriaceae bacterium | reverse complement strand
GTGAGCGGCTATTCTTGCAGTCGAGGTGCTTGATCGATGGCGAATGTGACAATTTTGTTTGGTCTCCTGCTGGTGTTGCTTGGTCTTATCGGATATATCGCGACAGGGAGCCAACATACGACGGCGCTCATTCCTGCCGGGTTTGGCTTGCTGATCGGTTTCTGCGGCTTAGTCGCCCGCAAGCCTGGGCGGCGCAAACTGTTCATGCACATCGCGGTGACTCTCGGGCTGCTTGGGTTTCTTGGAACCGTTTCGTCGATTTACAAAATGTTCCAGATAGCGCAGCATCAGGTCGTGGCACGTCATGCTGCAGTTTATGCGCAGTTCATTATGTGCCTGCTGTGCCTGGTCTTTGTGGTACTGTGCGTGCGGTCGTTTATTGCCGCGCGGGGAACACCGACAGCGTAGTTTTCGCACCTTATGGCCGGTATGCGTCCTCCAATGAGCATGCCAATGCATGCACGGAAATCAGGTTCCTCAGAGGAACGCGCGAAACCGCGCCTGCGTAAGGTGTTACCGGAGATCTGGCAGCTGGTGCGGCCACGCCGTTGGTTGTTGCTCGGCGGCCTGGTGCTGATGGCCATCAATCGCGTATCGGGGCTGGTGCTGCCCGCTTCGACGAAGTTCTTGATTGATGGCGTGATGAGCCGCAAGCACCCTGAGTGGTTGCCGTGGATTGTGGGCGGCGTGCTGGTCGCTACAGCGGTGCAGGGCCTGACGTCGTATTCTCTGACGCAATTGCTGTCGAAGGCGGCGCAGCGTCTGATCACGGACTTGCGCGTCGAGGTGCAGACGCACATCGGGAACCTGCCGGTCTCGTTTTACGACGCTAATCGCACTGGCTCGCTGGTTTCGCGGATCATGTCTGACGTTGAGGGCGTGCGCAATCTTGTCGGCACGGGCCTGGTTGAGTTTGTCGGTGGCATCGTGACCGCAGTCCTTGCGTTTGGCGTATTGATGCGCATCAGTCCGCGAATGACGCTGCTGGCGTTCGGCATCATGGCGATATTCACGCTGGTGTTGCGCACGGCGTTCAGGACGATACGCCCCATATTTCGTGAACGCGCAAAGATCAACGCAGAGGTTACGGGTCGTCTGACGGAATCACTCGGGGGCGTGCGCGTCGTCAAGGGCTATCACGCAGAACAAAGGGAATCAGAGGTGTTCGCACTCGGTGCACGGCGCTTGCTCGACAATGTGCTGCGGACGCTGACCGCGCAATCGCTGATGAGCCTCGTCTCGACGGCAGCGCTGGGACTGGTTGGTTCGCTGGTTATGTACCTCGGGGCGCGTCAGGTGCTGGCGCACCGTCTGACGCTGGGCGAGTACTTCACTTACACGATGTTTCTTGCGTACATGGTAGCGCCGCTCTTTCAGATGGTTTCCATCGGGACGCAGATTACTGAAGCCATCGCGGGACTTGATCGAACCAGCGAGATTCTCGCTGAAACAGAGGAAAAAAATGACCCGCGGCGGACCGCTCCGCAACCGGTGATTCGCGGCGAAGTCGAGATGGACAATGTGGAGTTTGCTTACGACGAAGGGAAGCCGGTGCTACACGGAATTTCCTTCCATGCGAAGCCCGGTTCGGTCACCGCACTGGTAGGCTCTTCGGGTTCCGGAAAGTCGACGATCATAAGCCTGCTGTGCGCGTTCCACACACCGCAAACCGGCAGGGTGCTTGTGGATGGCGTCGATCTTGCGACCGTGAATCTGTCGCAGTACCGTCAGCAGCTAGGCGTCGTCCTGCAGGAATCGTTTCTCTTCGACGGAACGATTCGCGAAAACGTGCTGTTCTCGCGTCCACGCGCGACGGAGGAAGAACTGGCGCGTGCGTGCAGCATCGCGAACGTAGATGAGTTTGCACTTCGTTTCCCGGAGGGATACGACACTATCGTCGGTGAGCGTGGGGTGAAGCTCTCTGGCGGGCAACGCCAGCGCATTTCGATCGCGCGGGCCATTCTTGCGGACCCGCGAATCCTCATCCTGGATGAGGCGACTTCGAGCCTGGATTCAGAGTCAGAAGCTCTCATTCAGCAGGGCCTGAGCTATTTATTGAAGGGGCGCTCGACATTCGTCATCGCGCACCGGTTATCGACGATCAGGCGCGCAGATCAGATTCTTGTCGTCGAACAGGGCAAGATCGTGGAGCGCGGCACGCATGAGGAACTCTACGCGCTGGGCGGCCGCTATTTCGACCTGTACACGCGCCAGCACGGGCTGGAGACCAATTTGTTTCTTGCGCCGGGCGAAGGCGACAAGATCGAAGAGACCGAGTCGGCGACGAATGCTCCTGGTGATCCAAGCCTGCTGCAAAGCATGCGCACCTAGTCGGGCTGCACGATTCCCAGCTGCCACAACAGGAATGCGTAGTCGAACGCGACCTCTTTCAAGTAGTCGTAACGGCCAGAAGCACCGCCGTGTCCGGCGTTCATGTTGGTATGTAACAGCAACGGTTGCGAATCCTGTTTCAAGGTGCGCAGCTTCGCGACGTACTTCGCCGGTTCCCAATACATGACCTGGCTGTCGTTGAGCGATGTCTTCACCAGCATCGCCGGATATCTGGCTGCCTTGAGATTGTCGTAGGGCGAGTAGGACAGCATGTACTCGAACGCTTCAGGCTCATTTGGATTTCCCCACTCTTCATACTCCGCGACCGTGAGCGGCAGACTGGCGTCGAGCATGGTGTTCATCACATCGACGAATGGCACATGCGACATGACGACGCGGAACAGATCCGGACGAAGGTTGACGATGGCTCCCATGAGCAGTCCGCCGGCGCTGCCGCCTTCAACGGCGATGCGATGCGGATCGCCATAGCCATGCTTTACGAGTTCCTCCGTCGCGGAAATGAAATCAGTGAAGGTGTTGCGCTTGACCATCAGACGGCCGGCGTCGTGCCAGGGCTTGCCCATGTCACCGCCGCCGCGAATGTGTGCATACGCCATCACCACGCCCCGGTCCAGCAGACTGAGGCGGCTCGCGTTGAACCCGACCGGAAGGGAATATCCATAGGACCCATAGCCATACACGTACAGGGGATTCGTCCTAGTCTTGAGGTCTGCGCGATAGACGATCGAGATGGGAATCCGCGTTCCATCCGCTGCGGGTGCCCAGATGCGTTCAGAGCGATATTGAGTGCGATCAAAGCCGCCGGGTATTTCGAGCTGCTTCAGCAACTTCGACTCGCCGCTTACGATGTCGAATTCGAATACCGATGCCGGCGTCACAAGAGACTGGTACGAGTAGCGAAACGCCGTCGTATCGAAGACGCGGTTAATGTGCGGGCCGGCGGAGTAAACCGGTTCAGGAAATGAGATTTCGCGCGGGGGAGTGTCGAAGGTTGTTCCGAACAAGCGCAGATGCGGCAGGGCATCCTGCCGCTCGACCACAACTGTGAACGTGGCAAATACGTCCACTTCTTCGAGCATCACGTTTTCGCGATGTGCGAGCACCTCTTTCCAGTTCGCGCTGCCCGGTCGTGAAACCGGTGCGGTGACGAGCCGGAAGTTTCTGCCGGTGTCGTTGACGCGAATGAGGAAATCGCCATCCCGGTGCTCGACGTCATATTCGATGTCGTCGCGTCGCGGCTCGATCAATTGCCACTCAGCCGTGGGTGTGTTCGCGGGCAGGAAGCGTTCTTCGCTCGTGGTGTGGCTCGCGGCTTCGAGAATTAGATACTTTCCATCGCGGGTTCGTCCGGCTCCAATGTTGAAGCGTTCGTCAAACTCTTCGTAGACCAAAATGTGCGCTTGATCCGGGTCACCGAGACGGTGACGGTACAAGCGGTGCTGGCGTTTCGTCTCCTCGTCTTCCACGGTGTAGAAGAGTGTGGTGTTGTCCGACGCCCATACGACGGAGCCGACGCGTTCTGCGGTATCGGCCAGGACTTCGCCCGTGCGAAGGTCTTTGATGTGCAGGGTGTACTGGCGGAATCCGGTCGTATCGCTCGAGTAGGCAACTAAATTCCCGTCGTCGCTGACGGTGTAGCTGCCGATCGAATAATACGCATGTCCCGCTGCCAGGGCGTTCACGTCGAGAACAATCTCTTCCGGCGCGTCCAGCGACCCGCGTTTGCGGCAATACACCGGATACTGCAGCCCCTCTTCGGTGCGGCTGTAATAGAAATAGTCGCCTTCGGGGAAAGCGACCGATACATCCGTTTCTTTTACGTGGCTCAGCATCTCGCGATAGAGTGCCTCAGTCAGCGGCTTCAGCGGAGCCATCACTGCGTCTGTGTGGGCGTTCTCCGCCTCGAGATATCTGGTGACCTCTTCTGCGTTTTTGTCACGAAGCCACGCGTATTCGTCGCGGAGCGTCTGGCCGTACAGGCTCGTTTCGACGAGCTGCTTTCGCGCGATGGGGGGCGCGGTAACTGCTTGCTCTGTTTCCTGTGTCATTACTGCTCCTCGACTGCATCGCGGATGAGTAACTGTTCGCGTGCGTTGAAAATGTTGCGCGGCAGCAGCTGGCTCGCGGTGATGGATGTGATGCTGCCTGAAATAAAAATCATACCGAGCACTACG
The DNA here is from genome assembly GCA_035567995.1 of Acidobacteriaceae bacterium. Lineage (GTDB taxonomy): Bacteria > Acidobacteriota > Terriglobia > Terriglobales > Acidobacteriaceae > JBBPYY01. Next base: position 1,801 of record DATMOZ010000099.1, on the reverse strand, counting down.
AACTGATAGAGCGCGGCATACAAGGGTGACGAGCCTGAGAGCACCATGCCGGCCATGATGCCGGGAATCCAGACGATGCCGAGTGAACGCAGATTGTCTGTTGCGGGTATCAGGCTGGCACGGAACGCGGCGCGAGAGTAGGGCAGCGCGGCGGTGTCGCCTGCGGCGCCAAGTGCAATCGCGGATTCCAACTCGCCGATGTGCGAGCGTATCTCGCCCACGAAGCGATTCAGGTAGAGCGCGGCAATATTCATCGTGTTCGCGATGATCATGCTGCCAACCGGAAGCAGCATTCTCATCTGCTTATCGATGATGCCGAGCGCTGTCATGACTAGGATGGTTGTCCCGGCGCCGGCGCAAATGCATATCAGCGTGATCTGGAAAGTCCGGGGTACTTCAGGAGCTCGCTTCGCGGCAATGGTTGCAGCAGCAACTATCATCCCGGCCAGCACAGGGATCGCTGTCCACCAGGGCGTTTTCATCAGGATGACAAGCAACAGACCCACGACGAGAATCTGCACGATAGCCCGCGTCACCGCGACGAAGATTTCACCGATGGATGCTGCCCCCCGCTGGGCTGCGAACCAGGCTGTCAGCAGCACGAAAACAGCCACGGTGGCTGCCTGCGCGATGCCGCGCGCCAACTCCGAGTGGACAAGGTAGTTAAGCACCCAGGACCTCATCGAGCGAACCATCCGCGATAACTCGGCCTTCGCTAAGCAGTAGCGCGCGCTGTCCGACGCGACGGGCCTGCGCGCGATCGTGCGTGACCCAGACACACGTCAGGCGATCCTGTTGAACGACGGAGAGGAGCAGTTGCTCCACTCCTTGCTTCGCCTCCTCATCCAGCGCGGACGTGGGTTCATCGAGCAGCAACACTTGCGGACGGTTCGCAAGAGCTCGCGCGAGAGCGACACGCTGGGCCTCGCCGCCCGATAGCGTGTGTGCCTCACGCTGTTCGTATCCTGCGAGGCCGACCTGTTCAAGCAGGCACGCGATTTCCGCGTCCGTCATTGCCTGTGCGAATTGTGCCGGTCCAAACCGGATGTTGTCGGCCACGCGTCCGGGGAACAAGTACGCGCGCTGCATCACCATCCCCACCTTCCGTCGTAGCTGCCGCGCGTCGATCTCCGCAGTGTTTTTGCCGGCGAGCATGATTTGTCCACCGGATGGCTCATCCAGCCGATTCAGCAGTCGGAGCAGTGTGCTTTTGCCGGCGCCGCTGGCACCAAGCACTGCAAGGGTTGCCCCTTGCTCAACAAAAAAAGAAATATTTTCAAGGAGTTTCAGGGCGGGGTGGCCGTTGCGCTGGATCGTGCGGCTTACGGAACAACAAGCAAGCATTGGCGCTTCATCAGTCATCTATTTCTTTGAAGTCTACATGCGCAGCGGGCGAACTTTGCCTGTGCGCGATGCATCTATTTTTAAGGGGTTTGATTCGGTCGGCCAGGTGGTGACCACAATCGACCAAGCGTTATCAAGCCCTACCAAGGAGAGATGTCATACATGATGAATTCAGGTATAGCTGCGCGCCTGGGGGCGGCAGCAGCAATAATGACGATGGCTTTCGGCCTCTCGGCTCAGGTGTATCCAAACCCAAACGCCAATCCTGGCGCTGGAAATGCGGGCGCTGGAAGTCAACCCAATGGTGTGGGCCCGATGGCGACTGCCACTGACAATATGGCCACAGCGCAGAGAGACGCAGACAAGGAGTTTGTCCAGAAAGCGATCATGGGAAATCGCGCTGAGGTCGATGCGGGAAATCTGGCGTTGCAGAAGTCGAACAATGCTGATGTGAAGA
>DATMOZ010000098.1:0-8079 GCA_035567995.1 Acidobacteriaceae bacterium | reverse complement strand
GCAACCACTGCTTCACGCACGCGGCCGAGTTTGAAGTACAGCTCCGCGAGTCCGCTATTCAAGTACTGCGAGTTCGGGTCGTGATCAAGCGCCAGCTTATATTCCTCGATTGCTTGATTCGCGAGGTCGGTCCGTCCATTTTGCGTGGCGGCATCCTCGTAGAGGTGCGCGAGGCCATAGTGGTAATACGCGGTGCTCCGGTCGTCTTGGGCGGGAGCACTGGCCGTGCCCGAGGGTTTCGCGAGAGGCGGAGCATTCTGCGCAAGTGCGGCTGCGGCCAGCGTGAGCAGCAGGACAGCAGGGGTGAACGAAAAAACCTTCATGATCGAGAAATCCTTCGAGCGACGACTGGCAACGCGGTGACTGAAAAAATTCAATTCAATCTGCTACAAGATTCGATGCGCACAGGCGCAAAAAGTCACGGCCGCAAAATCAAATACCTGCATGAATTGTACGTTGTTCGACGCTTCATGCCAGCGTTTTGTCAGCATTCGCCATTTCATGGTCAGTGTCGAAAATGGCGAACGCCGGTAAAAACCATCGCGAGATTCAGCCGGTCTGCCGCTTCAATTACGTCCTGATCGCGGACGCTGCCACCGGGTTGAATGACCGCCGTGGCGCCCGCTTCGGCTACGACCTCAAGGCCATCGGCAAAAGGGAAGAATGCGTCAGAAGCCGCAACGGACCCGGCAAGTGTCAGCACCGCTTTCATGGCGCCAAAGCGAGCTGCATCAACGCGGCTCATCTGGCCGGCTCCTATCCCCACGGTCTGGCCCTCGCGGGCATACACAATCGCGTTGGACTTCACGTGCTTGGCGACCTTCCACGCAAAGAGCAGGGAACGCATTTCCTCGTCTGTCGGAGACCGCTTCGTCACCGTTTTCACGTCATCCGCCCCTGCCATCGCGCGGTCGGCATCCTGCATCAGCAGGCCCCCCGAGACCTGTTTCACGACAAACGGATTATCCGCCGGAGCAATCGCGATCAGACGCAGGTTCTTCTTTGCGGCGAAGATCTCGCGGGCTTCCGGAGAGAAAGACGGAGCCGCAACGGCTTCGACGAACAACTTGGCGATCTCCTTTGCAGCGGCTCCGTCAACTTCGCGATTAACACCGATAACCCCACCGAAAGCCGATATAGGATCGGCCTCCAGCGCGCGGAGATAGGCTTCCCGGACGTCTCGGCCGATTGCAGCCCCACAAGGGTTGGTGTGCTTGATGATCGCCACAGCTGGCTCGCTGAACTCGCTCACAAGTTCCCAGCAGGCGTCGAGATCAACGAGATTGTTATAGCTGAGTTCTTTACCCTGCAGCGGCTCAGCGCCCGCGACTCCAGTCCGGCTGCCGTCCGAATAAAGCGCAGCCCGCTGATGCGGATTCTCGCCATACCGCAGCATCGCTTTCAACGGCAATTTCAATTCGAGCGTGGCAAGGAAGCCGCTCTGAGCGCTCCTTGCCGCAGGCGAGTGTGCATCCTCTGGTAAGACGGTGCGCGCCAGCGTCGCCGCAATCGCACCGTCGTAGGACGCAGTTGTGGCGAAGGCCTGTTGCGCAAGCCGCCAGCGGGTTTCGCGTGACAGGGAGCCCTGATTTGCGCTCAGTTCCGCGGCGAGCGGCGCGTAATCGTTGACTGCGGTCACGATGGCGACATCTTCAAAATTTTTAGCTGCCGAGCGAACCATCGAAGGGCCGCCAATATCGATGTTCTCGACAATCTCTGCAAACGCAACGTCCGGCTTTTGCGCGGTCTCCTCGAATGCATACAAATTGACGACCACCATATCGATTGGCTCGATGCCATATTTTGCGACGGCTGCAACGTGGTCTTTGTTCCCGCGAATATGCAGAATTCCGCCGTGCACTTTAGGATGGAGCGTCTTGACGCGGCCATCGAGCATTTCTGGGAAGCCGGTCAGATCAGAAATATCGCGCACCTCGAGACCAGCTTCCCGCAACGTCCGCGCAGTCCCACCGGTCGAAACCAGTTCAACCCCCTGCGCTGCCAGTTGCTCAGCGAAGGGCACCAATCCTGTCTTGTCAGTGACACTTAGCAGCGCGCGGCGAATCGGCTTCAGTCCGGTCAATGCCTTTATCTCCTTGTTTCGGTGAAACTGTTTGAAGATCCGTGAAGTATTAGGGAACCATCCACTGTAACAAGCTCCGGCTATGCCATTCTTAGTAGAGATGACGACGTGGAGCCAGAACGATGCCGAGGTGAAGCGCGAACGCGCCGCACCTGAGATTTTGCCCCCAGGGACAGGCCCCGCCCCCGATACCGTGTGGCGCGAAGTCCCAGTAAACGGTGGCCCGGTTGGGGTGCCGCGCGAACCCCGTCGAGCACCTCGGTCCTGGGCCGCAGCTCCAGCCACCTATCTGCTGGTCGGCATCAATGTCGCCGTATTTCTGCTGATGGTGCTCAACGGCGTCTCCCCGACCTCGCCAACCCCGCGCGAGTTGCTCCAGTGGGGCGCGACACAGCATGACCTGGTGTTATTTGGCGGGGAATGGTGGCGCCTGATAACCGCGACGTTCGTGCACATCGGCATCATTCACCTGGCCACGAACATGTGGTGCCTCTGGAACCTTGGATTGCTCGGCGAGCCCCTGCTGGGGGCATGGGGTATGATTGCCGTCTACTTGCTCACCGGTACCGCCGGCAATCTGCTGAGCGTAGCAATCAGTTCGCCGCACTCAGTAAGCGCGGGCGCGAGCGGGGCGGTCTTTGGCCTCGCCGGAGTCTTGATCGTCCTGCTGAAATCGAAGTACCTGCCCGTGCCGCCAGCTGAGCTGAAAGGTCTACGGCGAAGCGTAATTTACTTCGCCGTACTCAACTTTGCCATAGGCGCAGGAACCCTCTTTCTGCCGTCTTCGGTCCCCAAGATCGATAACATGGCGCACCTCGGAGGATTTCTGCTGGGCCTCGCAGTCGGTGTTCCGCTCGTGCCAAAAATCGGAGCAGGACGCGACCGTTACAGGCGCCGGCAGACCCTCGTATTCGGGGGCATGCTGATCTTGCTACTAACGCTGGGGTACGGAGTCGCCTCCTACTACGGCGTCAGCTTTCTCGGGCTGTAAGCTTCCAACTACACAGTTGCTGTAGCGGCGAACTTTTTCACCATGGCCAGCAGCAGCTTTCTGTCAGAGTCGTTCAGATTCGACGAGTAGCGGCGAATCTGTATCAGGAACCGGAGTTCCTCGTCTGAAAGCTTCTGTGGCGTCATTTCATAGTTGAGCGAGTCTTCAGCGAAGAGTTGTGCCAGCGGCAGTTCAAGTGCCCCTGAAATCTTCGCCAGTGTGTCCAACGAGGGAATGGTGTGGCCGTTCTCGACTCTCGAGAGATAGCAGCGCAACAGGCCTGTCTTTTTCTCGATATCCCCTTGTGACAGACCTCTTTGTAGACGATGACCGCGAATCGTAACCCCGATTTCCATAATGTTTGATTCCTCTAGTTTCTATTTTTTTAGTAACTCGTTTGTTGCACCAAGGGCATTACCGAGTGTTACTCGGTAAAAGTGTCATAAGAGTTAACACGCAGCAATTTGCACTGCAAGAGAAATCGCAATTTACATGCACAAAAAGGTTCCGAGGAACCTTTCTTGAGTCTCCAGCGGTCTTTCGAAGGTCAAAAATCAGATGACTTGGACGACAACAGGCGGGTGTTACTTTTGGAGATTTGACGCGAAGAACGTCTGCATGCGCTGCTGGGCGTCCGCGGCGTCCCCGGCCCGGTAACCATCTTTGTTGTTCGGATTCTCAAAGGCATGCCCCGCATCCGGATAGATTTTCGTATCGACAGATTTGTGCAGCGACTTCATCGCCGCATTGAAATCATTGACTTTAGCTGGCGGAATTCCGCGATCCTGGCCGCCGAAGTTGCCCAGAACCACCGCGTGGATCTTCCCAAGGGAATCCTTGTCCGTCGCAAGGGAGCCGTAATTGACCGCAACCGCCCGCAGCGTCGGTTCCGCAATCGCGAGGTCCAGCGCGTAGCCGCCGCCCATGCACCAGCCAACAGCACCAATCGCGTCAGGCTTCACGTCAGGCCGCGTCTTCAGGTACGCGACTGCGGCGACCAGATCGCGAACTCCCTGGTCTTGTGACAGCCCGCGCATCAACTCATGCGCGAGCGCCGGGTCGCTGGCAACTTGTCCACGATAGAGGTCCACAGCCAGCGCAACATAGCCGCGCGCGGCATAGTCTGCAGCCTGCTGCTTGACCCAGTCGTTCAAACCCCACCACTCGTGAATCACCACGATCGCAGGGTGTGCGCCTGCGCCCGCCGGCAGGTACAGAAGCCCCTGAGCGGTCTGGTCCCCGCTCTTGAATGTGACAGGTTTGCCATCAGCGGCAAACGCCGCAGTAACCATCAACAAGCAGACGCAGAATGCAAGAACGAACTTGCGCATGTAGAAACCTCCAGGATGTGCCCGATCATGGTGTGCGCGATCAGGATGTGCGCGATTAAAGATACCCCCACACTATGCCATGTGCATGCCGCCGTTGATATCGAGCGTGTGGCCCGTAATGTAGGCAGCGGCATCCGACGCAAGAAACACGACAGCATTTGCGACATCAAGGTCGGTTCCAGCGCGGCCCAAAGGAATGGCCTGCATCATCGCCGCACGCTGCTTCTCATCCAGCACCGCCGTCATCGGCGTTTCAATGTAGCCCGGAGCAACCGCGTTTACCGTGATGTTGCGTGATGCCAGTTCGCGCGCCAGCGATTTCGTCAGTCCCAGTAGCCCGGCTTTTGATGCGGCGTAATTCGCTTGTCCGGCTTGGCCGGTTTCCCCCACGATGCTGGAGACGTTGATGATGCGGCCCCAGCGTGCCTTCAACATCGAAGAGACTGCGGCTTGTGTCATCAGAAACGCACCGGTCAGGTTCGTCGTCAGCACGTCTTCCCAGTCCGCCCGCTTCATTCGCAGCATCAGCGTGTCTCTGGTGATACCGGCGTTGTTGACGAGGATTTCGATCTTGCCCAGCCGCTCGATCACGGCCTTCGCTGCGGTCTTGATCGAGTCTTCCTTCGAGATGTCCAGCTCGAAGACGGCGGCGGTCCCACCGGCAGCTGTAATTTCGGCGGCAACTTCGTCCAGCTTCGCTGCATTCCGAGCGGCGAGCGCGACGTGCGCTCCCGCCTTAGCGAGTTCTACGGCGCAGGCGCGGCCAATGCCCTGTGAAGCTCCTGTAACCAGTGCAATCCGACCATTCAAATTTGTCATCGCAGCAAGAATAGCAAGGCGCTTTTGCTTGCGCACATTTCGCGCTGATACCCTACGCCCATCCCTGAGTCGGTATTTGGAGGCATCAACGATGCGTTTGAGGCGCAAGCTTCTTGGTCTGGTCATTTCCGCTGCTGTTATCACCGTCGTCGGCGTTGCGCATGGCGATGCCAGGCGAAACATTACTGAAAAAGATCTCTTTGCGTTTCAGTGGATCGGCGATACGCAGATGGCGCCTGACGGAAGCCGCCTCGCGTTTGTAAAGGTTGTCGTTAACGCGAAACATGACGGCTATGACACGTCCCTCTGGCTGCTTGATATGAAGACCGCCGGAGCCGAGCCAACGCGCCTGACCAGCGGGATCCACGATTCTGACCCACGCTGGTCGCCCGACGGTCAAACCCTCGCGTTTGTTCGCGCGACTGAGAAAGACGGAAAGCCGGAACCAGGACAGATATTCCTGCTACCACTCGCTGGCGGCGAACCGCGGGCCGTGACGACACTGGTCGGGGGCGCAGGCAATCCGTCCTTTTCCCCTGATGGAAAGCACCTGTTGTTCTCAAGCACCACATCGCCTGAAGACATTGAGAAGGCCGAGAAAAAGAAGACAGCGCCGCCAGATCCGAATGAGCATGAGAGCGACGTCCGCGTAATCACTAAAGCGGTCTATCGTTTCAATGGCGTTGGCTACATCGACTTCAAACATCCCAGTCATCTGTGGGTCATGGACGTTCCCGGCGTCAACGACGAAGCGGCGAAGCCGCGACAGCTGACAAGTGGGCGATTTAGCGAGGGCGACGCGCATTGGGCGCCCGATTCCCAATCCGTTTACTTCACAACAGACAAGCAGGACGAGCCGTATTACACGTTGCCGCGCAACGAAATTGATCGGGTCGGCGTGAGCGGGGGCGCGGCGGCGACGATCGCTTCGCTTGATGTCAGCGCAAGTGATATCTCGATAAGCCCCGACGGTGCGCGTGTCGTCTTTCACGCATCGATGAACCAGCCGGTGCTCAGCTATACGCAGCCTGATTTGTGGGTGATGGATCTGACCGCAGGAGCGAAGCCGCGCAACCTGACCGCGAAATACGATTACGACATCGGCTCCGGCGTCGGCGGAGACAACCGCGCGCCGCGCGCCGCGGGCGGCAACGCTCCTGTTTGGACACCAGACAGTAAGTCGGTGATTGATGTCGTCGAGAAAGAAGGCACCACCAATCTCGTCTCGGTCGATATCGCGACCGGCGAAGTGCGCGAATTTACGCGCGGCAATCAGGCCGTGCAGCTATCCGCGGCTTCACGCGATCTATCCAAACTGGTCGCATTGATCTCGACTCCGCTGAATATCGGCGACCTGTTTACCATTGCCACAGACGGCAGGCAGCAACAGCTCACGCACATTAATGACAAGCTTTTCGCGCAGCTCAACCTCACCCAGCCAGAAGAAGTGTGGTTCAACAGCTTCGATGGACGGCGTATCCAGATGTGGGTGCAGCGTCCGCCCGATTACGACAAGAATAAGAAATATCCGTTGATCCTCAACATCCACGGCGGTCCACACGCCGCATATGGTTGGGTGTTCGACCATGAATTCCAGTGGATGGCCGCGAAAGGCTACGTTGTCGTCTATCCCAATCCGCGCGGCTCAACCAGTTACGGTCAGGAATTCGGCAATATCATCCAGCACAAATATCCGGGCGATGATTATCGCGATCTGATGCTTGCAGTGGACGAAACAATCAAGCGCGGCGGCATCGATGCTAACAAGCTAGGCGTCACAGGCGGCAGCGGCGGCGGCGTCCTGACCGACTGGACGGTGACCCACACAAACCGATTCAGGGCTGCCGTCAGCCAGCGCGACATCTCCGACTGGACCAGCTGGTGGTACACCGACGACTTCACTTTGTTTCAACACAGCTGGTTCAAAGACGCTCCATTCAACAATCCTGAAGATTTTTCGTCGCGCTCCGCCATCACATTCATAAAAAATATCCAGACGCCGATGATGTTTATTCTCGGCGAGGCGGATTATCGGACTCCCCCGACATCGGGCGGGGAACAACTCTTCCGTGGGCTGAAGTACATGAAGGAGCCGACAGTAATGGTGCGCTTTCCAGGAGAGAGCCATGAGCTATCGCGCAGCGGACAGCCCTGGCACAGGGTAGAGCGCCTCGAAAGCATCGTCGGCTGGTTCGACAAGTATCTCGATGGAGTGGCCAGGCCGGAATATGACGTCGTTCCCGGCATCGTTCCGCAACCCGCGCCGCATGAGTATCACGGCGAACCCGCATCAAAATAGCGGAGGTGGAGTGTTATGACGCCACTGCGGTGGTGGGCCTTTTCCGTGGCCGGGATCGAACTGGTGCTTGCCGCCGCGTTCCTTTACTGCACGTTCGCGATCACGCAGGCAATCAACCGTAAGCTCGCGAAGAACGAGCAGATTGGATACCTCAGCGCTCTGCTGCGCAACGTCCCGCTGATGCAGCTTTACGAGCGGCTGTATCCGGCTGGAAAGCTCGCGAGAATGGACCGGCTGGTGGTGTCGCTGCTGCTCGCCGTGGTATTGCTCTCCACCCTCGCGCGAATCTTCGCCCACATTTAACTACCGCAGAAAACGATCAACGAGGCGTGCTGCACACAATCAACGGCCAGATGTACACCGATAGTTCGCGTGAGAAGTGGAGTAGCGGCGGGGTATCCGGCAAAAAGATGTCATGCGCCTGAGGCAGGTCGTTCACCAGGAACTCCGCCTCCGCAGGCTCAAGTTGCCACGGTGGGTGATGGATGTCTCCACGCAGAATGCGTCCGCGGCGATCAGCCGTATAGAGGCAATAGCGTTCGGTGAGAAAGTGTTC